>JAOUFU010000288.1 GCA_029858035.1 Phycisphaerae bacterium | reverse complement strand
CTCGAGCCTTAATACCAGATCTTTAACAACTTCATTCAGGCATGAAACTGTGGCCGATAAATCGCGGTTGCCATCCTTGCTGCGAATAAAATCATCGAGCCTGGAGTGGTCCAATTGATGCTGTTTATTTAGCTCTTCATACTCACCCTCCGGTAAACGCTCCATTGACATCACAGCTTGATAGGCTGTTGCAACGTCTTTGGGATAAGGAGTTCTGTCAACTACAGTTGCCGCCGACATAGTAGCCGTCACCCACACGTTACCCTCAAAGTATCCCGCGTATCCCAGGCCACTGCCGCTGCCGTCTCTGCCAAACACAGCGTAACCGCCGTAGGTATATCCGCTCACACCGGTTCCGGAGGTGCTTTGGCCAAACAAGGCGGTTCCGGAATTGTTGACGGCTTTAACCGTACCGGCGACTTCAAGCTTTTCTGTAGGAGTTGTCGTGCCGATACCGACATTGCCCGTGCTGTTTTGAATCGTCAGTTTATTACCGCCCTGGTAAAAGCGAAGATCGCTGGTCGTCCCGTCTTTGTAGATAGACCAGATCTGTGAGGCCAGGTCGTTGGAGTTCTTGAAGTTAATTTCAGGACTCATCGAAGCGGCCTCGATCAGAATTCGGGGATTGTCTCCAACCACATGCAATCTCCGTTCCGGATCCGCCGTGCCGATGCCGACATTGCCGCTGGCGTCAAACATCACTTCCGGTTTGGAATCGTATCCCCCTGTCTGAAAGTAGATCGCATGTGTCGAGAGAACTCGAAGATATTCAGGGTCTATCCAGGTGACATCGCCGTGCTTTGTACTGTCGTTTCCCATACGAATGGAACAACTGCCCCTGTTTCCAATTGTGATGCCGGGTACGGTCACACCGGGCCAAGCGCTTGTGATGTTGTCATGTATCGTCAGGGTGTCCCGTGGGTCCATAGTCCCGATGCCCACGCGGCCTTCCGGCGTAATGACGACCTTGGGACCGCCCCTGCCGATGGCGAAATTGTTGACATCCTCAGTCAGGCCCACGCCCTGGATCCAGTATTCATCGGGGGTGGAGTCGATTCCGGGGATAAAGGCCATCGAGGCCTCGTGGAGTCCCGGATTAGAGTTTTGCAGCTTGAGCATCCCGAATTCCGAGCTTTCCGACCAAACATGAAGCGCCGCCGCAGGCTCATACACCGGGTGTCCAACACCGACATTCCCGGTCGCCGGAGTCAAGTAGGTATCACCATTCGGCATAATGATGAAACGCGATGCCGAGAACGTTTCAGTACCTGAAGCAACTAACAACCTTCCCTCAACGTCTGAGATGATACTCCAGTCAACAACATCACCCGCATTGTCGAGCAGAATGTCCGCCCCCCCCGCACCGGCAACGTGCAGCCTGGCATGTGGTTCAATTGTCCCGATACCGACGTCGCCATTTGTTTCGCGAATCGTCAGGGCCTCCGGGACCAGGTAGCTTCCCAGGGTCAGACCTAAGCCCCACTCGGACCTGATATAATGGTTTTCGTCGCCCAGGTACAGGTATGCCGACTCACCGGCGCCGTCAAAGCCATCTATGCCCCGCACGCGGATATTGCCTCCAGCCACATCCAGCCTCTGCGTTGGCGCTACAGGGCCCAGGCCCACCCCGATGTTCCCTGTATCGCCCTTAAGCGTCATTCGCACCTGGTCTCCGCCGAACAGGTGCAGGTCCTTGTCGGCCGTATAAGGCCCAAACGACGTCCCCCCATCCTGGTTGATGCCCCACACAGACGCCCCGTTATCATTGCGGATTTCCACCACGTGGTAATCACTATCGGCATGGTCGAGCTGGATGTCGGTATTACTCAGCATCGGAGTGTGCGCACCATCCCCGAACTTCATCGGTATATCAAATCCGGCGGCCTTGATGGCATAAAGAGCATACGGAGTAGGTGCCACTTTCTGTCGTGGACTCAATGTCACAAAAGTATTAGGGTCGGTACTGTCTCCCGGCCGAACCACAATCTCCAGCCAGACTGCATTGCCGTCGAACACCTCGCCGCCAAAATCCAATAGAACGGTAAAATAGCCGTCGATGACATCCACATCTGCTACGTTAACATCGGCGCCTGCCTGATTGCCAATAACGACGTTCGGGTCGTCAAAGAGCTTGAAATGGAAGTCATACACCCCGTCCGCAGGACCGTTGGCATCTAAGAGCCTTCCCTGGTAGGTCCAGGCCGTACCCATTGGCGATGCCCCGGCAGCCCATGCCAGCCAGACCACCGGCACCAAACCTAAAACTAAAATTGCGAGCATCTTTTTGCTTCCCATCTCTTTTTCCTTTCAAAAATCGTTAATATGTAATGGCGCACATTCTGCGCACCAAAGTATTATCCTGAAACTTAACGAAATCCGCATTATAGTGTCGTATTTATCACCCTGACTCCTTTGTTAAAAGGTAATATACAGTGACATAATTGTATCCTTTTCAAGCAAAAAGTCAATCAAAATCCGCCAAGCGAGATCTCTTTTACTACCTCACTGGGATTTACCCCGCGAGAAGCCCTCTGTTTTTTATTTTTGATATGTATTTTTGCATTTTTATCTTTGATTCTTGCTTTCCCTCCTCGCCCCTCATCCATAACACCTCATCCCCAAATAATACTCCATCCACGCATTTACGCTTTTACGCATCCGCTCATTTACCCAAAAGTTTGGGCTCCAGTCCCAGAAGGAACTGAAGCCCTTTTTCCCGGCTAACCGCTGTCCGCCGAACGCAAAAAACGCTCAACGGCTCTCCCCAGGAATAATTAACATTTATCAATAATCATCAAAAAATAATCAATTATCATTTATCCTTAATCATTTACCTGACCGCCGCTTGCGCCGCCGCTAATCTTGCTATCGGCACCCTGAACGGCGAACATGAAACATAATTCATCCCCACCTTGTGACAGAATTCGATGGACCTCGGGTCGCCGCCGTGCTCCCCGCAGATGCCGACCTTCAGGTTAGGCCTGCTCGACCTGCCGCGCTGCACACCCATAGCGACAAGCTGGCCCACACCTTCCTGGTCCAGCGTCTGGAACGGCTCATCTGGAAGAATTTTCTTCGACAGATAATCTGGAAGGAATTTGCCCGCATCATCTCGGCTGTAGCCAAACGTCATCTGCGTCAGGTCATTCGTGCCGAAGCTGAAGAACTCCGCAACCTCGGCTATCTGGTCCGCCGTAAGGGCCGCCCTTGGTATCTCTATCATCGTACCGACAAGATACTTGACCGGCACGCCGGTTTTCTTTATGACCTGCTCGGCCGTATCCACCGCCACCTGCCGCTGGTTCTCAAGTTCCGCCCTCGTCCCAATAAGCGGAATCATAATCTCCGGATATACCTTCACGCCGCGTTTGGCAACATTGCATGCCGCCTCCATAATCGCCTGTACCTGCATAACGGTAATCTCAGGATATGTGATACCCAGCCGGCAGCCTCGATGACCCAACATAGGATTCAACTCGTGTAAAGACTGCACCTTTTCCCGTATCGCCTCCACCGAAACCTTCATCTGCTTGGCCATTTCTTTTTGGCTGGCCTCATCCTGAGGCAGGAACTCATGTAACGGCGGATCCAGCGTCCGAATCGTAACCGGAAGTCCGTTCATCGCCTTAAAGATGCCGATGAAGTCTTTTCTCTGAAGCGGCAGCAGTTTCTTCAGGGCCCTTTTTCGACCTGCTTCGTCATCCGCCAGAATCATCTCCCGCATGGATGTAAGGCGGTCCGGCCCAAAAAACATATGTTCTGTGCGTGTCAATCCGATCCCCTCCGCGCCGAAACGCCTCGCCAGCTTCGCATCTTCCGGATTGTCCGCATTCGTGCGAATATTCAACTTCCTCAGTTTGTCCGCCCAAGACATCAGTTTCTTGTAGTGAACGTTCTTTTCCGGATCGGAGGCAAGCAAACCGACTTTACTTTCATAGACAACGCCCTTCGTCCCGTTCAGAGAAATCCAGTCACCCTCACGCAGCTTTTTCCCCTTTACAGACAGCACCTTCTTTGACGCGCTGATATTCAAAGCCCCGCAGCCCACGATGCAGCACTTGCCCCAGCCCCTTGCAACCAGGGCCGCGTGACTGGTCATCCCACCTTTTGCGGTCAGAATCGCCTGCGCCGCCCGCATCCCGTGCACGTCCTCTGGACTGGTTTCGTCACGAACAAGGATGACCTCTTTACCCTTATTGGCCCAGTCTTCGGCGTCGTCGGCGGTAAAAACGATTTGCCCGAATGCACCGCCCGGCCCCGCCGGAAGACCCTCAGCAAGTTTATTGGCCTTTTTTTCCGACTTCGGGTCCAGCATCGGATGCAAAAGCTCATCAAGCTGTTCCGGCTTGACCCTCAAAATCGCCTCTTTCATGGAGATAAGTTTTTCCTCGCACATCTCCACTGCCATCCGCACCGCGGCCGTGCCGTTGCGCTTCCCGACACGTGTCTGCAGCATGTACAGCTTCCCATCCTGGATAGTGAATTCCACATCCTGCATATCACGGTAATGTTTCTCCAGCCTTGTGCGGATATTGGCTAATTGTTTATAGAGCTTCGGCATCAGTTCTTCAAGGGATGGAAGGTGCTTTGAAGCCCCCGTTTTGGATACTGCGTTGATGGCCTGCGGAGTCCGAGTACCGGCCACGACGTCTTCTCCCTGAGCGTTGACAAGAAATTCACCGTAGAATTTATCCTCACCCGTGGCAGGGTCGCGCGTGAACGCAACGCCCGTGGCGCTGCCCTCGCCCATATTGCCGAACACCATCGTCTGCACGTTCACCGCCGTCCCCCAGTCGCCGGGTATATTTTCAATTCTGCGATATGACATCGCTCGTTTGCCGTTCCAGGACCGGAAAACCGCCGAGATAGCGCCCCAGAGCTGATCGTATGGGTCATCCGGAAAATCTCTTTTAAGGACCTGCCTGACTTGTTTCTTGAAGATATTTACCAGTTGTTTCAAGTCGCAGGCATCCAGCTCCGTATCAACTTTTACGCCTTTGGCGTCTTTCATTTTTCGCATTTCTTTTTCGAGCTGCTGGCGAATACCCATCCCTTCCTTCGGCTCGATGCCCCCGGCTTTCTCCATAACCACATCTGAATACATCATAATGAGACGCCTGTATGCATCGTATACAAACCGTTCGCTGCCGCTCTTCGCAACCAATCCCGGCAGCGTAGACTCAGTCAGACCAATATTCAAGACAGTCTCCATCATACCCGGCATCGATATACGAGCTCCGGACCGCACGGAGAAAAGAAGAGGATTTTCACTGTCGCCGAAGCCCATCCCCATGATTTTCTCGACCTTCTTCAAAGCTCTTTCCACTTCTGACCTGAGTCCGTCAGGATACTTTCCGCCGGTTTTCATATAGTGAGTACAGACCTCGGTTGTAATGGTGAAGCCGGGCGGAACGAGGATGCCCAGCTTTGACATCTCCGCCAGGTTCGCGCCCTTGCCTCCTAATAGCTCCTTCATCTTTGCATTGCCCTCGGCTTTGCCGCTGCCAAAGAAATAAACTCGCTTTTGTGCCATTCTATAAAACTCCTTTCAATTGACAGAAAAATTCACAACATATAAAACGAGAACCGCAGATTGTAGCATCTTTTATAAATATATCAAGCCGCTTCTCTCTAATATATGATTTTATCGTTTAACGGCGGATAATATTCTGTCATACCGAGTGAAGCCGGGTATCAGGAATCCAGTGTTTCTAACTTAATCATTCAAAATTCCTTGTTCGATATCCCTTCCATCCAACCGTCTCTCGTCAAACTGTTTCTTCCTCTCCGCTGTACGCCGTACGCTAAACGTTATTTTTTCTATTTTCATCTTGATTTTTCTGCGCCTTACATGTTCTCCTGCTCAAATCCTCTAATTCCCCCCCGCATTCACCAGCATAATTCTAAATTCTTCATTCCCTGGCCCGTTAGAAGTAAGGCGTTTTAGCCTTGT
>JAOUFU010000287.1 GCA_029858035.1 Phycisphaerae bacterium | reverse complement strand
CTGCCATTCAACCTTTGTTTTTAGACTAAAACCGAACATCCCCCAGAGAAGAACCAAAAAAAACCGCGATTTCCCCCCATTTTTAAAATTTAAAAAATTTCATTTCTCAATCATGTTAATCTGCGCAATCCTCAGGACAGCCATTTCCACCTGAACAAAAAACCGCGCTTTCGGGTCCCGGAAACAAACTCGCAAACGCGCCCGTGGCGGGCCAACTTGTCGCGGCGTAGCCTGCGGTCGATTTTAAAGGAATAATGAAAAAGGGCTGGCGGTATCTGACGCTCTCAGCCCTTTTTCTTGTTCATTGTCTTTACAGAAACGGTTATGGTAATTGGGGATTAATATCTTTCAGCCAGTTAGCACCAAGAACAGCGATATCCGCGAAAGTAACACGGCAGTCCTGGTTGAGGTCGCCCGGCGGATATGGATGTGTGGCATCGCCGCATTCGGCCGACGTGTTCTCCACTACCGGCCGTACCAGGCCGGTCATATCTACCGCCACCTTTGTTCCGAGGTCTTCAATGCCGTCGTACAGAAGCTGGATAATGTAATGGCCGTTATGTGCAAAACCGCCGGGGTCCTTCATGATGAACTGGTAGTTATAGGCCGCCATAAGCAGACGCGGCGTAAAAGCATCGTATCCATCTCCGCTGCCGTCGTCTTTGAACCAGTAAGGATACGACTGTGCGTCATACTTGATTGGTACCATGGATACATTTGTTGCATAAGACCGAATCGCCCCATAGAGTTTATCCTGCAGTGTTTCGATTTCCTCAACCAGAGGTTCCGTCGAGCTGCCGTCGCCGTCAAAATCTGTGGTCGTGTCCCTGCGGATATCTCTCGGACCATCTACGACATTATGGCAATAGATACAGGTTTCCTTTGTCCTTACTTCAAGTTTATGGGTGTCGTGGCACTCATGGCAGGAATCCACACTTGGGACCTGTAGATGTCGACTTCGGCCGTTGTATAATTTGCCAGCGTACTCGTAGGCACCCTTGGCTTCAGTACCGAAGAGCGTTGCCCCTGCCGGGTAGTAATGCGAGTTCTTGAATTTTACGCTGCTCGATGGCGTGTCGAGATTCTTGCCTGCAATCGATTCGTTGACACTCACAGTTGACTCGCGGCCCTGGTGGCAGCTTATGCAAAGGTTGCTGTTGGGATCGCCCGTGTTGAGCACGGCTCCGCTGGGGAACTCCACTTCTTCGACTTCACGCCGTGTAAACTCGGGAATGGCATCATGACAGGTCGAGCACATAAGCCCGTTGGAAATCGGCTGGGAAGCCGTAACGCCTTCTTTCAGATAGAAGGGCAGCCCCGAAGCTGAATGACACTTGCTGCATCTTCCGGAGACTTCGCCGTCCTCGTCCCAGTGTCGGAACGGCTCTTTCGAGCCGGCAAAATGACCGGGATCATCTCGATGAAGGTTCGCGGTAAGTCCTGCACCAAGGACGGTGTCCAGGTCCTCGATGGAATCGTAGAGAAGCTGGATGACATATTTACCACCGTGAGCGAATCCACCGGGATCTTTCATTGAGAATTGGTAGTTGTAAGTGGCCCTGACCAGACGTGGCGTCCAGTCAGCATAACTGTCCCCGCTGCCGTCATTTTTGAACCAGTAAGGATGTGAGAGAGGGTTGTATATTATGGGAACACCGACAGTTCCGGAAGCATAGGACTGGATGGCGGTATAGAGAATATCCTTCAGGTCCGCAATCTCATCGTAGATACCCTCATCTTCGTCACCATCACCATCATAATCCGATCCAGAGCCATAGAACCGGATATCCTTCAGGTCTTCATGAGTAACCACATTATCGTGGCAGATAGCACAGGTATCTACATCGATTTCCAGACTGTGTGGGTCGTGGCATGAATCACATGTGTCGAGTTCTTCAACATGGGCAAACCTGGCATCGTAGGTCTTGCCTTCATACTGGTAGCCGCCCATAGTAATACCTCCGAACTGGGTGGCTCCCGCAGCGAAGTAATGAATGTTTCTGAAGCTCAGATCCGAGCTTACAGCGTCGTCATCGATAGCATTGGAATCAGCGATTCTTTTATTGACCGATACACTCGACTCACGGCCCTGATGGCACTGCATACAGCGGGCTTCATCACCAAGACCGGTGACTTCAACACCTGAAGGGAAGGTCACGCTGTCCATTACGGTAGCGGCGTCGTTGTGACAGGCCACGCACTCGATGGTTGTGCCAAGGGCCGCCGGCTCATTCACCTCGCCGGGACTGCTTCCGTCCGCACCGATGAAGTCCCTAAACCCTGGTGTACTGTGGCATTTGGCGCAGCTTTTGCTGACCTCACCGTCCTCGTCCCAGTGCCTGAATGCCTCTGAACATGGATCTGCATGTCCGGAAGAGGTCCAGCGTGTTTCGAAGGGGACCTCTACTTCCAATGCAACCAATGCTCCCGCAGCTATAAACAAAACAGCTATGATGAGTCCTAATGCCCACCTGCTTGAAAATTCTTGTGCCGACATATGATTTTTCCTCCAAAACATCCTGTAATTATTCAGTTAATATGGCGATCTTCGGGCACACAGATACAGAGACTCCTTGCACCCTTGATAGGAATATAACAAATAGCGTGCCATAACCCCAGATTTCGGCCCGAGTTACCATGAAATCTGCCGTAACATGATGATATAAAACTACTTAGCTACAATAAAAAGAATCGCTTTGTAGCAGAAAAAAGAAAATCATATAACCAAACTCTCAAAAACGAGAAAGAGCCTCCAATGAATTCCCGTTCATGGGAACGGCCTTTACCCCGCGGACCGTATTTGCAGACCTGCTGCTCTATTGTTCCCGGGTGTTTGTTATGCGGGCATCTAATCGCCGGCGAAGGTCTTTGAGCTGTCTGTCCAGGATAAATAAATAAACAAAATAGACTAACCAGGCGACCGATACCGCAAGACAAAGATAAAACATGATACGAACTCCACTAATAAGTTAATTCGCTTTCCAGCCTGGCCTTGTTTTTTAATATGTCGACTTTGAGCCAGACCAGCAGCAGCGCCAGCAAAAGTATGCTTACAGTACTCAAGCCGAATGCTGCGCCCTGCCATGCGGATTCGAACTTGACGTTTGCTATGTGCATATCCTGCATTACGCGCGCGCTGAGAAATAACATCGGAACATCAAGAAACGCTATGATCCCAAACACCGCGCAGATGCGGGCTCGGCGTTGTGGATTTTGGATACTTGTCCGCAGTATAAGGTAAGCGACACAAAGAAACCACAAAACCGCCGAGCTTATCAGGCGCGGGCTGGGTGTCCACCAGGTTTGCCAGAAAGGCCGGGCGAAGATCGAGCCCGTCGCGTTTAGGACCGTGGCAAAAACAAATCCTACTTCCGCAGACGCCGCTCCGATATAATCCCACATCGGCTTATTTGTCCAAAGATAACCGATGCCCGCAACAAGCAGTACGACAAAACAAAGCGATGCACAAATCGCGTTGGGAACATGAACATAAACAATGTTCTTTTCAACAGTGATATTGTTTTCCACCGCCACTACCTCGCCGAGTGTAAACGCCATCCATGTTGAGCCAACCAGTAGAACAAGCGTTAATAGAATTAAAAGGCGTCGCATTTTGTGTCCCCTATTCTTGTACAACAAATCCGAACAGCAGCCAGCAGGCCACGGTAAAGACCACGTCAAACGCTACCAAGTACCCCACTGAAGTCTTGAGGCTGCCCGCCAGGGCCAAAAAGCCCGTACCTGCGACTTCTTCCGGAATGACTCCAAACAGAAAAAGCAATGCAAAAATCGCCGGTATCATCATCGGCATTAATACCACAAGTACCAATATGCTCAATAGGGCCCCGCGAACACGAGAAAGCTGGATCATGGCGGAAAACAATGTCCCAATGCTGGATATGCCGATGTTTCCAAGTAATAAAACTCCCATGAACTCAAACCATTTGCCGCCGATACTAAGCTCGAAAGTAAGGAAGACCATCGGAACCACGACTGCTTCGAAAACGCAAAGCATCACAATATTTACAAGCAGCTTTGCGATGTAGATTGTCCCCGGATCGACCGGGGCCAGAAGTAAACCGGAAATACAGTCTTCCTGTTCTTCCGTGGAAAACGACCGTTCCTGCGCCAGAAGTCCCGAAAACAAGAAGGCTATCCACAAAACGGCAGGACCCATCATCATCGTGCTCAGTGACGCCGCTTCAGAGACGATACGCATCACCCATACAATGAGCATTCCAAGTACTATCATCGTGGGCAGGACCTGTTTGGACCTGAGCTCGGTCACGATATCCTTGGCAAATATTGCCCACAGACTCTCAAAGAAATAATTCAATCTCGGTTCCCCGCATAGGCCAGGTAGTCCTGCACGAAAAGGTCGGTATCTATCTCAGAGGTCATTGCCTCAAAAACAATCTGTGCTTTATCCAGGACCATTACCCGGTCGCAACATTGTAGCCCCAGCCGGGTGTCATGGCTTGTCATTACCAATGTACCTCCATCCGCTCTGAACTTGCCTAACACGCTGATAAGATGTTGGCAGGCCTCTGTATCCAGACCGGTAAAAGGTTCGTCGGCAAGCAGCACGGCAGGGCGATGTATCACCGCGCGGGCAATAGCCAGACGCTGAAGCATTCCACGCGAAAGTATCCCCGTCCTGTCATAGCGATAAGATGCCAGCCCTAATTCTTCGAGAAGCTCTTTGACTCTCTTACGGCTTTCTTTGACACTGTATAGCCCGGCAAAAAACAATAAGTTTTCAGAAAGCGAAAGGTCGGGATAGAGCATGCTCTTATGCGATATTACCCCGAGTTGCGACTTGGTCTTCTCAGGTTCTGAACCGACTTCCAGTCCGCATAGTTTCACTGAGCCCTGGGAAGGTTCTAACAGACCTGAAATGATCCGAAGCAGGGTGCTTTTCCCCGCCCCGTTGACACCGCATATACAAACTCCCTGAGCACGCCCGACCTTAAGGTTGACTCCATTCAACACGGGCCTCGTGCCAAACGACTTACTCACTGAGATAACATCTATTATGGATTCGTCGATTCTGTTATTCTGTGATTTCTTGACCATCTCGGTTACAACTTAAACGCTTACGGTTTGGTTTTCAGGGCGCCGCAGTCTAAGAACCGCCACAACTGTTATAACCCCGAAAACCACAGCCAGAATTATCCACGAACTTTTGTTTCCGACACTCGTACTCAAACCGGCAATCTTAAATTTGACCTCCTTGCCGGCGGGGATGTCACCTAATACAAAATACTCGGATGGAGTTCCATCACCCAAAGCCAGCTCGCCGGTCGCATCACCAAGCCCCTGTATCTTGTTTTCACCCAACTGTGAATAAAGCACAAAATGGGAAGTTGGCAGTGATATTTTCTTTGTGACATCCATTGTACCAGATTTTATCTCAAGTGTGTATGAGAAAATGATCTCGTGGCTCCCCGGAGGCACGCCCATTGTATCGTAGAAGCTCTCTTCCGTAAATCCTAACGCTTGAGGCTCAAAATAGCTGGAGCTTGTAAAATTCTGAAATCCTTTCGGCAGAGGTATCATTAAGACCATGGGCCTGCCGCCACTGTCTTTCTCTTTG
Source organism: Phycisphaerae bacterium (assembly GCA_029858035.1). Lineage (GTDB taxonomy): Bacteria > Planctomycetota > Phycisphaerae > Sedimentisphaerales > Anaerobacaceae > CS2-K091. Next base: position 391 of record JAOUFU010000287.1, on the reverse strand, counting down.
GAGCCTATCGCCATATCTGAAGGATTTACCAGTTGAATATATTCTGTCAATAAAACAGAGTTGTCCTGCCGCTTCAGTATGATGTGGTGTGTCTTTGCTGATAAACCGGACGCATCATAGGAGACGTCGAATACCTGAACCTGGGCATTTGCCTGTTCCTGACCGGCTTCGAGCACAACGGCATTGCTGCCGAAGCTCATGCCTTCGTGAAACACCTGTGCGAAAGCCGCAACATGCTCACCCCCCTGTATGTTTTCAAATACCGCCTTGCCGTCGGACCCGATTTTACCCTCGAAGCGGCCAATCGGTTTATTGTGTTCGTATATTGTCAAAGTGGCATTATCACCTGCTACAGCGTACCCGTTTTCTGTACCGTTGATTACCTCTACGG
>JAOUFU010000286.1 GCA_029858035.1 Phycisphaerae bacterium | reverse complement strand
ACTGTCTATTCGGCGGATACTGATGTCACCTGGACGGCCGTCGAAGCAGACAGTCCAAGGGCCATAATCTGTGTTCCGCTCGGTGACATTTCAAAGGTCGGTGATTTGCTTTATCTTGATATACCGCTCGATGAAGCTCCAAAGGCGACGCCGGGGCGGATGTTTGATTTTGTACGCGCTGTTTCCCAACAGATTATATTAACGCGAAAGAGTCTAATCCTTATGCAGGCAAAGGCCGAAAGAAGCCTCTTTGACCATGAGTTATCACTTGCCCAAAAGATTCAGTCGAAGCTGGCCCCGGTCATACCACGGGGCCTATCGGGTATTGAGGCGGCAGTTCACTACAGGCCGGTCATATGGGTCGGTGGTGATTATTGTGATATATGGTCTCTGGCGGATGGCCGTTTGGCATTTGCCGTTGGTGATGTATCTGATATGGGTCTGCCTGCGGCCGTTGTGCTGTCCGGCCTTAGGATACTTCTGCGAACTACGATGTCTTTCTGTGGTGAGCCGTCCGAAGCTATGAAACACGTCAATTCGCATCTGATTCAGGATTTGCCGGAGGGGATATCTACAACTTTGTTTTTGGGATTGATTGATCCGTCGAAAGGAACTCTTGAGTACGTCAACGCCGGGCACCTTCAGCCTGTAATCATTCAGTCACAGTCGGCCGTGGGGCCGCTTGGCCAACCGAATGATTCGGTGCTTGGTGTTCGGGACACGGTTTTTCAGACAAAGCAACACATCATAAAAAAAGATGAGCGGTTGTTGGTTTTCTCTGACGGTGTAACTAAAGCCCAATCGCCTGATGATGAAAAGTTCGGGCTGGAACGCCTGGTGTATACATTAAAATCCGCCGGCGGCCAAACGGCGGCGCAGATAATAGATGCGGTTACAAAGGCCGTGACTGATTTTCGCCAAACACTGCCTCAGCACGATGACATTACGCTTCTTTGCCTCGGAAAATCGTAGAATGGACGCCGGCAAGAGCTTGATCAATTATTGAAGGTTACAAGATCGTTGAGGAGCTTCCTCGCGGCGGCGTGCCCGGCCGTTTGTTGTACGAGAAGGTTTATCATGCCTGTGGGACCGGTTACAGCTACGATGATAACGGCAACCTGACCGATGACGGCACGTATCTGTATTATTATGACTGCGAAAACCGCCTGACCGACGTCAACGACAAATCAACCGGCAACCCGGTGGCCTCCTACAGCTACGACTATCAGGGAAGACGCATATCCAAGACAGTATCAGGGGTAACCACAAAATACTGCTACGATGGCGCCCGGGTAATAGCCGAATATGACGGTAGCAACAATTTATTACGCAAATTTATTTACGGCCCCGGCATTGATAAACCGATATGTATGATAGATGTAGCGGATTCCAATACTGTTTATTATTACCATTTTGATGGTTTAGGTTCTGTGATAGCATTAAGCGACCAAAACGCAGATTTAGTCGAAAGCTACAGCTATGACGTCTTCGGTCAGCCGAGTAATACAAGCGATGTAAATAACCCGTACCTGTTCACCGGCAGGCGTTATGATGATGAGACAGGCCTGTATTACTACCGCGCCCGATACTATGATCCACACACCGGCAGATTCTTGCAGACTGATCCTTTAGGGTATATCGCTGGAACGAATCTATACGTCTATTGCGGGAATAGTCCAATCGGTTTTGTTGATCCTATGGGTTATACAGGACTCAATAACGTAGGTTCCGGTGAGAAGATTGATGTTTTATTTGAGATAGGACCTCTTGACAGCATGACGGCGTACGTAAGCGCAGACTATGCGGGATGGCAATATACAATTATGACGGACGAGATAATACTGATGAGTGAATTGTCTGAAGACGAGGTAACGCCGGCGCAAAAATCGCAGATAGCAAATGCGGTGCTTCACGGTCTCCTTGCCGCTGATCTTTACAAAAACTTGACGGAGGAAAATGCAGCCGATGCCCTTAGGATTCATGAAGAACACGGGTGGCATCCTACTGATACTCCGATAGACTTGGCGAACAATGTGGTAGGTAAAGATATAGGCTTGGGCGTAGGTGATGGTGATATTTACTCTTTGGTTCTCAAGGCATATTATGAGGGGCGTTTTTACGGAGGTGTGGATATGATTGGAAATCCGGTTCCATTACAGCCGTTGCCAGATGTATGGACCGACAAATTAAGCAAATTTCAGCAGCAGTTGGACGAGTTAGGGAAACAATTGGAGAAAATGAAGCCGCTTTTAGATTTTTGGAAGGAACATAAGAAACCTAAAAAAGGTTCATAATTTATAGGCTTTGTTTGAAGGAGATGTTAACTCATGAATGAGTTCATACGTACGCCCAAAGCAAAAAATGCTCTCAGGAAGTTTGTATTCATATCATACCCGATTATAGTTTTCATTTGCCTGCTCTGTCTAATATACATTGTTAAACAACGACCTCATTTAACGACAGAGGAGAGAGCAGACATAAAGGATACATTCTCTAAGGCTGGCGAGCTTATGAACTCACTTAAAGCCTATTTTGACGACCATGGCAAATACCCCGATTCTCTTGGCGACCTTGTACCAAAATATTTGGACCAGATAAAACCTCCCAAAAGGGGTCAGTCAGGATGGCTCTATTCAAGAACCGAAAAGGGAAACTTTTCGCTCGAGATTGGTTACGAGTCTTACTGCGGTTTGTCGTATCCGGTCGTCTACAATTTCGTCAATCGTGGTTTTCGTAAAAAAAACTAATGAATTTTCAACTTCAAAAGCAATTGATACATGTTTAAGAAAATAATGATTTGAGTAATCCAGTGTTAGGGAACCAAGATGGTTGACGGAACGAATCAAACGAAACTTTCTAAAGTAGGAATGTTTGCGCATAAAGAGTTTCTGTTCTGGTGTAAAACATTTATTTTCATTTCATATCCTGTTCTAATATTAGCCTGCCTACTTCTTTTATACGCAATCTTCTTTGAACCTTCGCCCGAGGAACGTGAAAGAGCCGGAGTAGAAACTATGATCATCGGGGGCGATTTAATAAATGCTTTGGAAACATATCATTCCGAGCACGGCCGATACCCCCACGCTCTCGACGGTCTAATTCCTAAGTATGTAACCCAAATAAAGCCGCCTCGATGGGGCGACACAGAGTGGCTCTATACATGCAATGGAAAGGGTTTCGTGCTTAAGGTTGGTTATGAGTTTGGGTATGGCAACGATTTATATCCGGTAATGTTCTACGATTCATCCCAAGGTTATTGGATTGTAGATAAGTAGGGACAAGATACAAAGAACAACTTTGGCAAGGTTCCATAGAATATTTATCAAAGCATAAAATGTTATTACCACTTTGATGGACTCGGCTCTGTAATAGCTCTTTCAGATGTTAATAGTGTAATTGTTGAGCGGTATTCCTACGATGTCTTCGGCAAGCCGAGTAATACAAGCGATGTAAATAACCCGTACCTGTTCACCGGAAGGCGTTACGATGATGAGACGGGCCTGTATTACTACCGCGCACGATACTATGATTATGCGAACGGCCGTTTCCTCCAAGCGGATCCAATAGGGTATGGGTCAGGCTTGAATCTCTACAGCTATGTAGGGAATAATCCGGTCAATTGGGTGGACCCCAGGGGATTGTGTCCAAAAGATGATGATGGACTTTATGATGAGGAAAAAGGTTTTTTAACTCTGCCTAATGGCGAAAAAATTCCTTGTCCGCCTGGTTATGATATTTTGAAGAATATGGAAGAAGCAAGCCATATGTCTCTTTGGGAATTCTACAAAGCTGTTAAGAGTGGAGGGAAATGGGATTACAAGACACAGGGCCACGAGAATAAGGAAATTACACATCCAGAGTATGAAGCTCTTGGAAACGTCAATTATGGAGCCACGGGAAAAGCTGTGGGTGTTCCAGAAACAGTACTTCTGTACGAAGCCGGGAGAGTTCAAGAAGGAGATAATCCTGGTTGTAGTAGTCCCGTACCATTGATTCCTATTGGCATTCCACCGTATAATGACGAACCGAAAGACGTTGTGAATATAAAAGAGGGCTTTGAAATCTACGATGAAAGCGTAATAATCAATTATAATTTTTCCCTCCTAAACCTACTTCTCGTTGGTAATCCAATTATAGAAGAAAAGGAATTCTCCCCTTAACCAGGTAATTAGTCATGAGGACTTTTAGAAAATGGAAAAAAAGAAAAAGGTAATATCAAAAATATTGAGCATTATCGGTGGCCTGACTGTTCTGGGTGTTCTTGCGGTACTTATATTCTTTCTAATCGACTTTTTTATCATTCAGAAAGGCATAATGTTCCAAGAGGCTTATCGAATAACTTCTCCTGACGGGAAGGTTGATGTTGTAGGCATGTATTATGATGCAGGTGCTACTACGAGTCGTATAGAAATGGTTTATATAGTTCCCACCGACCATGCCATGACAAAAACAGACTTGAAACTGCGAAGATGTGTTCCTGTTTTCGTGGCAGAACACATCAAGGGCAAAAACGTCTGTTGGTTAAGGGATAAACTATTGGAGATTAAATATGAAACTGCGCGGATTAAACGCTTTAGAAACTCTATAAGGCCTCTTCCAGAGGATGTTAATTATGTAGTTGAGATACGCCAGATACCATTAAAAGATACATCTCTACCCCCTGAGTATTATTGAAATTAAAGTGGGATGAACAAATATTAAGGAAGGCTCTATAATAAAGTTCATTGACAAGTTAAAAGGTCCCTCGAATTAGAAAGATGCTAAAACCGACACAGAAGTCGCAACGGCAATACTGTCTATTATTACCATTTTGATGGTTTAGGTTCTGTAATAGCTCTTTCAGATGTTAATAGTGTAATTGTTGAGCGGTATTCCTATGACGTCTTCGGTAAGCCGAGTAATACAAGCGATGTAAATAATCCATACCTGTTCACCGGCCGGATAGCGTTGGATATGCCGATGGGTTGAATCTATAAATGTATGTATCGAGTTATAATACAATTTTTTATTTAGTACACGTTCGACAAGGTTCTGACGTTTTATAGAATTGTATTTGGGAGAAAACTGTGAAGGAGTTTGTGTCTCGAATTGCCTGTAGTTTATTGGCGATGTTAATCTTATCTTTGGGTGGCTGTAAGGGCAAAAGACCTGCGCAGGAAGTTGTAATTTATACATCTCTTGACAAGGTGTTCAGCCAGCCTGTCCTCGAAGCCTTCGAAAAAGAAACGGGCATCGACGTTTTACCCGTTTACGATTCAGAGGCTACCAAGACGACCGGCCTGGTCAACCGCCTTATTGCGGAAAAGAATAATCCCAGGGCAGATGTATTCTGGAATTCAGAGACCGGCAGAACCATCGTATTAAAGCAAAAAGGCGTATTGACTAAATACATTTCACCTTCAGCTTCTGATATACCGGCACAGTTTAAAGACCCGGACGGCTGCTGGACCGGCTTTGCCGCCCGCTGCCGGATACTTATATACAATACCGACCTGCTCAAAAAGGACGACCTGCCCAAATCCATCTTCGAGCTGACCGGGCCGAAATGGAAAGGTTACATTTGCCGACTTTGTCGTACCTGGATTGGCCTGGTCGACCAGGATTGGAGATCCTGATTGGAATCCTGACTGCAATATCAATATTCCTGCTGACGCTTTCATCGATGCGCGGGACCTTGCTGTCTTTGTCGAAAATTGGCTGTATCCCATCTGTTTCTGACGTCAAAAGGGGCTTGACGCTGTCGCCAATAGCCAATACTATACTGACAATGATAACCGGTGTGGATACCTGATTAATAATATTCGGGGAGTTGAAAAATGGCTTCTATATTTGTAATGACGGGAAACCGGAAAGGCGACTATTACCCACTCGGACGGCGGACAAATGTGGTTGGCCGCGATGAGGCCCTTTTAATACAGATACTGGATGACCGGGTCTCACGCAAGCATATGAGGATTGGCTTCAATGCCGACAGCGGCCGGCATTATGTGGCTGATATGAA
>JAOUFU010000285.1 GCA_029858035.1 Phycisphaerae bacterium | reverse complement strand
CTCCCTCCGAGTTGGGAAGGACGCGGCACGCACTGGGGCAACACCGAGACACTCTGGCCGACCGAGCTGTTCAAACGCGATGATCCCCGCGTTGGGGCACTGAGCCAGCATGTCCGGGAGGAGTTCGCCGGCGGGTACATCGAGGGAACGATTCAGTGGAAGGGTACGGGAAACGTCGAAGCCATACATCCCTATATGGGCGCATATACGACGATGACCGACCTTGTCCGCGGCCGAGACGAGCAGGTCGTCGAGGACTTCTACTGGTATTTGCTGCACTCAACGGCCGCCCATGCGTTCCCTGAAGGAATCTACTACAAGAAACGCATGGCCTGGAGCCATACGATCCCGCATGTTACCGGCGCGTGCAACTACGCGATCATGCTTCGACATATGCTCGTCCATGAAGCCGGCGACGAATTGCACCTTTTAAGCGCGGTTCCCGACTGGTGGCTCGGGGACGACGAGGAAATTCGCGTGGAACGTCTGCCCACACACTTCGGCCGGATGAATCTGACGGTCCGTGGAAAGGCCAGGGGCGCCGAAGTAGAACTGGAACCGCCGAAACGAAACCCGCCGAAGCGGATCGTGCTCAAGCTGCCGAAGTCACGGCCGTTGGCAGGTTCACTCAAAGGCGTTGAAGTCGTGCAGCGAGCGGACCAGAAGAAGCGCTGGGATTTGGCGACGGTGCTGGCGCTGTATAAAGAGACGGCCGACTGGCTCAAGCCCGATGCGGAAAGCCTGACCACTGGAAAACCGGTCACCTGTTCCCATGCACTGGATCCTTTCCCCGCCCGACTGGCCAACGACGGTTTCGCCGGTTCGACCGATTCCTTTTGGGCTACGGACATCGTCAAGTATAAGGCAGACGCGGCCTGGTGGCAGGTGGATTTGGAAAAAAGCACGATGGTCGGCCGTGTCGTGGTCATCGGCTATTACGGGGATAAGCGCTATTACGGTTTCACGGTGGAAACATCGCTCGATGGCAAGATATGGAAGATGGTGGCCGACCGGCGTGACAACAAGGAATTTTCCACCGCGAAAGGTTACACGTGCCGGTTCGACCCGCGCCAGGTCCGCTACATCCGCGTCACGCAGACGGCCAACTCATCAAATACCGGACGACACCTGGTGGAAGTGATGGCTTACAAAGAATGAAAAAACTAAACTGCTCTCTAAGCGCCGAAAAAAAGATGGGATTCCAACATGGCCGGGCAAGGGCAGAAAGGGGAAAAATGCTGACCAAGGACTTTGCCATCTGCATACGCGCCACAGATTTCTCCGAGACATCGCAGATCGTAACGTTTTTTACCAGGGCGACGGGCAAAATCAAGGCCATCGCCAAAGGTTCGAAAAGGCCCAAATCGGCATTCGACGGTGCCATCGAAGTATTCTCACACGGCAAAATCGTTTTCGCCGATTCAACCAAGGAAAAACTCGCCACCCTGACCGAGTTTGAGCAGGAGCTCGGCCTTACACATCTGAGCGAAAACCTTTTCGCCTTCAACTGTTGTCTGCTCGCCACCGAGCTGCTGAGCAATTTGACAAACGATTACGACCCGCACACCGACCTTTTCGACAGCTTCCTGGAATTTCTGCAAAATACCAACGAGCGACAAGCAACGCGAATCGAGAATCGAGAAACGCTTGTCCTGCTCATACTATTTCAGCTGGCCCTGCTCAAAGAAGTCGGATTACAGCCGATTTTAAGTCACTGTGTGAATTGCAAAACGAAACACGAGAGACGAGAAACGAGAAACGAGGTATATTTTAGCAGCTCGGTGAACGGCCTTGTTTGCAGAGACTGTGAGGGTAACTTCCCGGACAGGATTAAACTGGGCACAGATGCCGCCGCCTGCCTGACCAATTTGAAAATGCTTGCCAAGTCGAATGAAACAACGCTGAACGAAGTCGAAAAGATTTTAATCCACCACTTCACCAACACATTAGGCCGTCCACCCAAAATGGCAAAGTATATTTTAGAAAATCAAAAGCCTTAATAGCTCGATCTTCTCACCGGATATCTATCCTTTTGAAAACTAGTTGTCACGACAAATAACAATAAAGCCCCAAGAAACCACAGAGCCATCAAGGACAGTATCAGACAATCATCAGCAAATCCACCCAATTGGAACCTTTTACCAAAAGCACTGTTTCTCAAGAAGTGCTCATAACGGCCGGGTACATAGAATAGTAAAAACAGACACAACAGGCTCCAGACAGTAAGTAAAAAACAGACCAGGGTCGACTTGGTTCTCTTGATACGCCTGTGCTTACGAGGTGATGGTTCCGATGCAAGGACACTTGCAAACTGTTCGTCTTCAAGAGGGCCGGCCGGTGCTTCTATAAGATCCCGGAGCTTTTCGGGTTTTTCGTATTCATCAGGCTCTTGGGGTTCCTGAGGCTCCTGTGATTCGGAAAGCTCTGTCCTTTCCCGGACTCCAACAGGTCCTTTCGGCTCCGAGACATCTTCGAATTCCTGGTATTCCGCAAAATCCTCAAACTCCTGGGCCCTCAGGACTTCAGAAAGCTTCTTGCGTTTCTGCGGTTGTTGATATTCTATCGGTTTCGTAAGCTCTTCGGATTCCTCCGGTTCCATAGATTCCAATACTTTTTTGTCTTCCAAGATTTTCTCGGGTTCTTTCGGTTCCGGGAGTTGTTCAGATTCCGGAGGCTCCAGAGGTTCTAAGACTTCTTTATCTTCCAGGACTTTATCAGGTTCCTTCGGTTCCGTAAGCTCTTCGGATTCCTCCGGTTCCATAGATTCCAATATTTTTTTGTCTTCCAAGACTTTCTCGGGTTCTATCGGTTCCGGGAGTTGTTCAGATTCCGGAGGCTCTGGAGGTTCTAAGACTTCTTTATCTTCCAGGACTTTATCAGGTTCCTTCGGTTCCGTAAGCTCTTCGGGTTCCTGGGTCACCAGAGGTTCCAAGACTTCTGTGTCTTCAAGGATTTCTTGAGGTCCTTTTGGTTCCCAGATCTCCTGGAGTCCCCGGATTTCCTGCTGTTCTTCCAGCTCTCGGACTTCTTCGGGTTGTTGGATTTCCTGAAGCTGTTCTGATTCCCGGGCTACCAGAGATTCTAATATATCTGTGTCTTCCAGAACTTCCTGAACCTCTTTGGGTTCCTGTGTTTCCAAAGACTCAAAAATATCTTCGTTTTCCTTTACTCCCTCAGGCTCTTGCGGTTCCTTAAGCTCTTCGGATTCCAGGGGCCCTATAGATTTGAATATATCTGTACTTTCCAGGTCTTCCTGAAGTTGCTCGGTGTCCCGGAGTTCCTGGTCCTGCCTGGCTTGCTGGCGCAGCTTCTTATCACAGATTTCGCATACAATCCGGCCTTCGTAGATATAAGCCTGTTCAGCAATACCGATTATACCGCTGCATTCCTGGCAAATTTCTTCTTTCATACTTTCAAACCCTGTCCTCAGCGCCGGCAGAAGTGTTCACGTATTTGAATTTACTGCTCACCCGTCTTAAACAATCCCGGCTCCTCCGAGCCGTGTTTCTTTTTATTTACCTTAAGCCCTAAATGCTTACCAGCCGCTTTTGTAATTTCTCTGCCTCTCTTCGTCCGCCTCAAAAAGCCGATTTGTAAAAGGTACGGCTCAACTACATCTTCGAGAGTGTCCCTTTCCTCACCGAGCGTGGCCGCGATGGCGTCAATCCCTGCCGGGCCCCCGTCATAGACATTGACCAACGCACGTAAAAACGCCCTGTCCAACTCATCCAGGCCCAACGAATCAATCTGCTCCATCAACAGCGCTCTTTCGACAATCTCGATACTAAGGACTCCGGTGCCTTTAACCTGCGCATAATCCCGTACCCTCTTCAATAACCGGTTCGCCACGCGCGGAGCCCCGCGGGACCGCCCCGCTATAAGTTCGAGCGTTCCATCCTCACAGTGCAATTGCAGCAGGTTCGCCGACCTTTTTAGTATCGCTGTCAGCTCCCGGGCGGTGTAAAAATCCAAATGATACAACATCCCAAATCGACCGCGGAGCGGAGCGCTCAGCAGCCCGGCCCGTGTCGTCGCACCGACTAAAGTAAAACGTTTCAGGGGAAAGTTTATCGTCTTTGCGTGCAGACCGCTGTCAACGGTAAAGTCGACCCTGAACTCCTCCATCGCAGGATAAATAAACTCTTCTACGGGCGTACTGAGCCGATGAATCTCATCGATAAAGAGGACATCGCCCGTGTTGATATTACTCAAAAGGCCCATCACGTCACCGGCCTTTACCAAGGCCGGCCCCGACGAGCCTCGCAGCCTTGCCCCCATCTCGTTGGCTACAACATTAGCCAGCGTCGTCTTGCCAAGACCGGGCGGGCCGTAAAACAAGATATGCTCCAAGGGCTCGAACCTTTGCTTGGCCGCCTCTATGGCAATGGCCAGCTTTTCCCTGACGTTGCACTGGCCTATACATTCATCCAGGAACTTCGGTCGAAGTGAAACGTTAAAGCTCTCTTCGGCCTCATTCAAAGACTGCCCGCTTATGACTCTGCCTATTGCCATAGTATGGAAACTAAAAAAAATTAAAACTAAAAACCATAATTCAAAATTTAAATTCATTCAACCTTGAATTTTCAACTCTTACACCTCCACACCCTGCTTCAACCTGTAGACCAAGGGCACCAGCTCCTCAGCCGCCTTTATTTCCGGATGTTTATGAGAGGCCAGCTCAATCAACTCCATCGCGTCGGTCCTTTTCTCACCCCAGGCGATAAGTATCTCCAGGGCTTCGGCCTGGAATGGCTGCAATCTCACTTCCGCAGGCCCGGCCGGCTCGGCCCCAGCCGCGAAAATCTGCAGCTTGCCTTTCAGCTCAGCGATAATCTGCTGGACCATCCTCTTGCCCACTCCCGGAAGTAATATCAGGGTCTTATCATCACCGTTCTCAATCGCGGCCGCTATAGTAGATATCGGAATACTCAGCGAGCGCAATCCCTTTTTTATACCCATTCCCTTGACGCTGATAAATTTTGTGAAAAAATCCCTCTCACCCGAATTCAAAAAACCGACCATCCTCGGTATCAGATTCCCGCCGCCCGGCGTACCCTCATAGTATTCCATCGTGCAAAGGGAAACATCCGAGCCGATTTTATCAGACAGTGCGCTTACACAATAGCTGGGCAGCATCAGTTCATACCCGATTGCCCCGACCTGCACCAAGGCAATATCGCTTTGAAGCTTGACAAGTTTTCCTTCGATCCTCGCTATCATATAGTCTTATAATTACCAGTTCGCCCAAGCGGACGCGGTCTTCTCATGCTTATTTATCCTCCGGTTCCACCAAGGATTTTTTATAAACAGTAACAACTACACATAGAATCATCAAGCGAAAATATCAGTATTTTCCCTATCGGCCCGGCCGCCTTCCCGAAACAACCAATCGTAAATGCCTTGTGCTCCACGTGTTCCGGATTGTTCTCCACTTATTATGTGTCGGCTACTAAACACCACTGCTTAACCAGTTTCGGAAAATTCAGTATGGCAAAACACACAGCCCGCCGGCCTTGGCTGGGGTCGTTTTATTCCCGAATCGCCACTGATTGCATTTTTTAAGACTAAAATCACCCTTTTTAGCCACGAGCGGCTAATGGTCCCAGGGCTCGATAGCTTCCATTGCGACCTGTACCGGCCTGACCTGCCAAACGTGGCGGCAGTAATCGCGGACGGAGCGGTCGGAGGAGAATTTGCCCATGCGCGCAACATTGATAATGGATGTTCGCGTCCAGGCCTGCGGATCGTGCCAGAGCGAGCTGACCCGGGCCTGACAATCTATGTATGCCTGGTAATCAGCCAGGACCAGGAACGGGTCGCTTGCGAGGAGGTTATCCACGAGGGGACGAAAGAGGTTTGTGTCACCGCCGGCCGGGGCGCCAGAGGCGATGAAGTCCAGTACATCCCGAAGGACCGCACTCTGCTCGTAAAAATTCCCCGGCCGATATCCGCCCGCCTTGAGGTTCCGTGCCTGTTCTGCGGTCAGTCCGAAAAGGAAGAAGTTAT
>JAOUFU010000284.1 GCA_029858035.1 Phycisphaerae bacterium | reverse complement strand
GCCGCCCGCAGCACAGACGACGAGTGGATTTTCGGCTTTTTTAAGTATCGCTTCAAAGTCGGCCGACTCGACCCTTACGATTACGCCGGAGGCCCTGATGGCGTTGGCGATGGCGGCGGCCGCCGCTGCAGGACCAATGACAGTTCCGCCTGCTATCGCTCCATTAGGCATAGTACACTCCTTTCAAAGATACCACCGTAGGCCAAGGCCCAGCTTACATCGCTTTTCATTTTGATTCCTCGACCAGAACCATCCCCAAGCTGCGCTTTCCGCTTTGTGACGCCTTTCGGCGGAGGCTGCCACCCGCCGGTGCCTGCGTTGAATGACAGCATGGGCTAAAGCCCCACCCTACGCGACGAATGAGACTATTTTTTATCTTTCAGGGCAGCAGCAATTAAGGCAGAGCCAAACACAATCGCCGATGAAACAAGGTAAATATGGTAGGCCGCGGGATGATCTCCCGAACCGCTTGCTATCAATCCTAAAATGGCGATAACAATCCCGATGATACCGGCGATTATCGCGGCTTTAATAAGAATAAGAACATTATCTTTCACAGCTTATCACACCTTTTAAACAGAGAACCAAGTGATGATTATACTGTCTGAGCGAAATGATAAACAGGGAAATCTGAGCGGAAAGGTAAAACACGGTCAGAGCCGGCTTCATGCTTTTGCTGATGCCGGCCCCGGCCGTGTATATCAACAACGGGTTTTACTTTACTGTTTCCTTAACTACTTCAAGCAGCTCAATCTCAAAGATTAGTGTGGAGTTGGCCGGGATGGTCGGCCTTGCCCGTTCACCGTAAGCCAAGTTCGCGGGTATATACAACTCCCACTTGTCGCCTTCCTTCATAAGCTGCAGGGCTTCCGTCCATCCCTTTATTACGGCCTTGACACCAAACTCCGCAGGCTTACCGCGCTTGTAGGAACTGTCAAACTCGGTGCCGTCAATAAGAGTGCCACGATAGTGAGTCTTAACCTTATCGGCGACGGTGGGAGTTTTGCCGTTGCCTTCCTTTATCACTTTATACTGTAGGCCGCTGGGCAGGACCTTTACGTCCTCTTTCTTTCCATTGGCTTCAAGAAAAGCCTTTCCTTCGGCGAGGTTCTTGGCGGCATCGGCCTTCTGCTGCTCCTGCTGTTTTGCCATCATTTTCTGGCTGAAGCTCATCATAGTCTGCTGAATTTCCTGCTCTGTAAGCTCTAATTCCTTTCCGGCCGTAGCATCTTTTAGCCCCTGGACGAACTTATCAATCTTGAGATCTATGCCCTGCTTTTTGAAATTCGTTGCCAACTGGACCCCTATCGCATAGCTGACCTTATCCATTTCGGTCACGAGGGAGCCGACCTTCCGCATAATGATTTGCGGCGCAGCAGCCTTTTTGTCCGGAGGCGGAGGCGGTACTATTGTTGCCTTAGAGCTTTCTTTGGCCGCGTAAACCGACATCGCAATCAAGCAGGCCAAAACCAACATCAGAACAAACATTCTCGTTTTCACTTTTGTCTCCTTTTTCGCTTATAATAACCCTATGTGCGGGGTCGACCATCAACCCTACCTAAACACATAAATATGACGAATCCTTCTTTATACCATAAATATACAAACATTACAAGGTTTTAGCGGCACCAATTTCAGGACAATGGAGAGCTATTTTGACAGCAATTTTGCCACTTCCTTGGCAAAATACGTGATTATAATATCGGCACCGGCACGCTTGATTGAGCAGAGCATCTCGAGCATGGCCGAGTTTTTATCCAACAATTGAGCCTGTGCGGCGGAGTTTATCATCATATATTCGCCGCTGACATTATAAGCCGCTATCGGGCAGTCGAAACGCCGCCTTGCACGGTATATAATATCGAGATAGGGAAGTGCGGGCTTTACCATTACGATATCGGCACCTTCGGCTATATCGAGCGCGATTTCAGCCATTGCCTGGTCGGCGTTTGCCGGGTCCATCTGATAGCTTTTGCGGTCGCCGAAGGAAGGAGCGGATTCGGCGGCGTCCCTGAACGGGCCGTAAAAAGCAGAAGCATACTTTGCAGCGTATGACATAATGGCGATGTCGTGGAAGTCATTCTCTTCCAGCGCCTCGCGAATATATTTTACGCGGCCATCCATCATGTCACTGGGGGCGACGATGTCGGCACCGGCCTGGGCGTGTGACAGCGCCATCTTAGCGAGCAGCTCGCAAGTCGCATCGTTATCGACTTTGCCATCTTTAATAACGCCGCAATGGCCGTGGTCCGTGTACTCGCAAAGGCAGACGTCGGTGACGACGAGCAAATCGGGCGCGGCTTTTTTGATTTGGCTTATGGAGCGCTGGACAACGCCGGCTTCGGCCCAGGCCTGTGAACCTGTTTTGTCTTTTTTTTCCGGCAGGCCGAAAAGGATTACGGCGGGTATGCCCAGAGCAGCCACTTCGGCGGCCTCGGATGCAATCGTGTCGGGCGAGAAGTGGAAACAACCGGTCATCGACTTGATCGGGGTTTTGAGGCCCTGACCTTCGCGGACAAATAATGGACAGATAAAATCGTCGACACTTAAAGTGGTTTGGCGCACGAGCCGCCTCATAGCAGGATTTCTTCGCAACCTTCGCATCCTGATTTTTGGAAAAGCCATGATAAATCCCTTGTCTTCAACTTACGTTTTACTTATTCGGTTTTGTTCTATGGCATCGAGTAAACCGTCAATAGTATGTTCGGCAGCCTGGAGGTCAATCTTGACGCCAACCTTTTTTAATTGCTCGGAAGTTATCGGGCCAATCGAGGCCACCCTGACATTACCTGAGTTTACCAAGTCGGGGCGGATTTGTTCGAAAAATGCCGTGACCGAAGAAGGACTTGCAAACGTCAGCCAATCGATGGCACCATCGGTGATTTGCTTTGCAAGCGGGGCAGGATCGGTTTTGGCCGTTACAGCGGTATATATCGAGACGTTATCAACATCGGCACCGGCCTGCTGCAAGAGGTCGATAAGCTCGCCGGAGGCAAGCTGCGAACGCAAGAGCAAAACCTTTTTGCCTTTTAGATTAGTAAAACCGATTAATTGATTGCCGAGCTCTTTGCCTGTAAAGACATCAGGTACAAAGTCGGCCATAATTGCGAACTCGGCCAATTTGGCTGCGGTTCGAGCGCCGATTGCGGCGATTTTGGCAGAGGCAAAGACGCGGGCGTCTTTGGACAGATCCCGTATGTAATCGAAGAAGATTCGGACGCCGTTTGCGCTGGTGAAGACTATCCAATCGTATTCGGTGATTTTTGAAAGCGCCTGTAAGAACTCGGTTGTATTAGTCAGCGGCTCGATTTTAATCGTCGGAAACTCTATGGGATTGCCCGCGCGATTAATAATTTTGGCGGCAAATTCGGCATTGCCACGATGGTCGCGAGTTGCAACGATGGTTTTGCCGAACAAGGGCTTTTTCATAAACCAGTTGAGGCTTGTGTCACCGACGGCGGCATCACCAATAACCACTATAGCGGGCGGGCCGATGTTTTCCTGCTTACATTTATCATCAATTCCTTCAACCGTAGACTTTGTTATTCTCTGGTTGGGGAATGTGGCGTTTGCGATTACAGCCGTGGGTGTTTCCTTATTCATACCGTTTTTTATGAGCTGGCCGGTGATGAACTGGAGGCCGCCCATACCCATATAGAATACTATTGAGCCGGGGAATTTGGCCAGCACGTTCCAGTCGATACTGCTTTCCTTTTTTCCATCGGCTTCGTGGCCGGTGATGAAAGCTACCTGCGAGCTGTATTCTCTGTCAGTGAGCATGACGCCGGAGTACTCGGCGGCGGCGATTGCGGCGGTCACGCCGGGCACTATTTCGAAATCGATACCGGCTTTTACAAGGACCCTTGCCTCCTCGGAGCCTCTTCCGAAGATGCAGGGGTCGCCGCCTTTTAGACGGACGACGGTTTTTCCCTCGTTGGCTTTTTCGACGAGGAGCCTGTTGATTTCATCCTGCGTACATGAACCGGTCCCAATTCGTTTTGGTACGTGAATAATGTCGGCATCCGGGCGGGCATAACTCAATAAAGCCGGGTTGGCAAGTTTATCGTAGATTATGCAGTCGGCGGTTTTGAGCAGATCTGCACCGCGGACGGTAATCAAATCGGCCCGGCCCGGGCCGGCACCGACGAGATATACCATTCCTTTGTTCTTAGGTTCTCTAATATTCATAACTGATGCTTTATTATCGATACAAGAAACGCATAAACACGTTAAATACGAAACCCTAAATTCAAATGTTCAAAATGGATTCCTGCCTTCGCAGGAATGACAGACCCCCAAATAAATTTGGGGGCTAAACAAGTTGATTAGGATACCAAATATGCTTTGAAATTGCCAGTTTTTTGTGGATTGGGATTTTAGAGGCGGCGTTGAGGCATCGCGTCACAATGGTAGAAGGTTTTGTAAACTTTATAACGGCAGGACAAGCAGCACACCCGTCTACAAGTAAAGAGGCAGCATTGCGGTAAATATGCTTGTAAATACCGGTTTTTTTGTCATAATCATTGCTGTAGTCAGCCGTCTCGGCAGGCACGGCCAAACAAGCCCCAAAAAGAAAAGGAAAGGGAAACAGTCCCATGAGAGTATACATGCTTATCACGGCAGGCTTGCTGGCGGCCCTAATCGCAGGGTCCTCATCGGGTAAACAGAACGCAAAAAGTATCAGGAGAAGCGAAAACCAATCGCGTCCAGTGAATTGGGAGAAAGGGCGACAAGAGCGTAAATTATGCAGAGATTTGTCTAAAACAGTTATATCCTGGCTAAGCGATGCAAATGATTCTGCTGCGATTGAATGTGAAAGACTGGCTGATTCACTGTTAGGCTTAGAAGAACCGGGTGTCAGGTCGTATTTCATCGCCGCTCAGGTTGCCCGGCTCCGCCAAAAATCTGAAAAGGCCATTTCTATACTGGAAGATGTTATTAGTAAATATCCTGATGAAACAGCTCCAATAGGGATGCATGTTCCTGTGAAGATAGTTGGTCACCTTTGGATTGCTACCATAGCAAAACAATCCGGGGATATGGCAAAAGCAAAGAATGTATACGAAACGATACTCACAATGTTAGAAAGCCCAAAGAAAATAGAGGGTCTGGAAGACAAAGGTGGCCTGATGATGATATGCAATTTATATCTGGCTGAAACAGAGTCCTTGCATCTGAAAAGAAATGACCTTGCTCTGGGGAGGCTTGAAGCGATAGAGCGCATCAAAAAGCCAGCAGGACAGTTAGGTGCAGGATACGATATATACAAGGGCTGGGCCGCATATCAGCATACTAAGATGTCCAAAGGCAGGGTTCAGGCAGCCCAGCACTTAATAGCGCACCCTGAGATGATATCTGCATCGTTATTGGCGTTAACTCATCTTGACTTATGTGGCCTCATCGGTGCACCACTTAATGGTCTTGGAAACGATAAGCGAATAAATATTGTTGCGCACACCCTGGTTGACCAAATTGTTCAAAACGCAATAAGCCCAATCGATACGAGTTTGGTAAGGCTGGGATATGGATTTGACCAACAATACAAAGGTAAGCTCGCTAAAGCTGAGAAGTATTATTCAGCCTTACTTGAGGAGGACACATTTTTTTCACCTGTAGCGGGAATTTATCTGGCTATGGTAAAGGAGGCCAAGGGCAATACCGCCGAGGCTGAAGCCACACTTGAAAGATTAAAAACAAAATATCCGGGATACAAATCTGAGGCAGCCAAAGTCGAGGAATCGTGGAAGAAGAACACTGAAAAATTAAAGATGTAAAGTATTGGAACAATTGCCTTTAACGTGTGTAATATAACTGGTGGATGCATTTTAAGCCTGGCGATAGAAATCTTTCTTGATTATTATACGGATTAGGTCTGCTTTGTTATGGAATCCATAAATCGAAGAGAATTTATTAAGACGGGTATAGGCGCGGGTTTGGTCGCAACTGAAATGCCGAACAAAGTTTTTGCGATCGGAAAGAAAAAACCTAAACGGCCGAATATACTTTGGATTATGATGGATGACGGGCGG
>JAOUFU010000283.1 GCA_029858035.1 Phycisphaerae bacterium | reverse complement strand
TGCCAAACGGACAGTCTTAATCAAAGCTCCCGGCACATACGTTGCTAATTCATGCGTGTAGCAGATATTCGGCCTCTTGCGAATGGCGGGCGTCCTGTAAATATTGATGCCATCCACAGTTTCAAATCGAGGAAGGTCGCCGTAGTGCATTGTTACCACGTCAACGCGGTGGCCCATCTGCACGAGCTGTTTTGACAGTTCAAAAGTAATCGGGCTTGCACCCCCGCCTACGGGCGGAAATTCGTGATTTAGCATAAGTATCTTCATTGTCTTGTTTTCTCGGCGATGATATACAGATTTGTCTGCAGGGCAAGAGGCAAACGGCAAAAGTTTATATATTTGAAGATATTACCGAGGGGGCCGAGCTTTTTGAATTTCTTTATCGTGAATTTATTTACAGGATTCATTTTAACGAACCGCACATCGAATCCATGCCCGGACAAGCGGCGCTTCAATTGGCCGGGTGAATGCAGTGACGGGTGGTAGTTGCGCCATTGCAGAGTTCTGGTCTGCAGCGTCTCAAAGATAATATTGCTGTACTTGTTCGGCGTCTGGAACATGTAATAACCACCGGGGCGGAGAACCCGGAAGACTTCGCTTATATGTTTATCAATTTGAACAACGTGTTCGAACAAATCAAAGCTCAACACAATGTCGAAAGCCTCATCCCCAAAGTTTAGCTCTTCAGCGGGTTGTACCTCGATATTGATATCCGGGTATTTTTTTTGGCCGTGGGCAATCGCTTCACTTGAAATATCTCTGCCTATGATATCATGTCCCTGCTTAGTCAGCTCGAAGACTATGTTCCCGATGCCGCAGCCGACTTCTAATATTTTGTAATTTGTCTGCAGCAGATTTGTCTGTTCGAGGAATTCCAGGTTTGTCTGCAGGTTCCCGTGTTCCTCCTTTCCTGACTTAAGGCTGCTTCGCCAGCTTCTGTCATAGATTTCCTGTTGTTTTTTTAGGTTCTTATCCATCCATCTTTTTGTGGTTTTTGCGTTTATTTCCGAACGAAAAGGACGTTCTCTCCGAACATTCGGTGGAAGAGGCGTCCGTTCTTTGCCTTGACATATTGGGAGGTTTCAGCGATTTGGTAGTTATTCATAACAAATTCCCTGAACGGCTGCATCGCCTTGTATCGGAGCGCTTCATCGGGTTCGATTTTCTCATGAAGCATTTGTGCATAGTCTGCATCGTATTTATCGATAGTTTTTTTATCCAGCGGCAGAAAGCCTCTTTGTGTTTGAGGCCATAATTCCAGAGGAGGCCTGTCCCACGGAAAATGAACCTTGTGGGTATCAACAATAAACTTCGGAGGTTTTTTCTCAAAAGTGCTTACCATTGCCTCAATTTTTTTCGAGAGCACTTTGGGGGAAAGTGTATGCATTGTCCCTTCAAACGCTTCCGGGACAGGACTCAGCCTTTGTGCCTGGACATATATTCCCGGGACCCAGCCCCAAACGTAAATGGTATCACTTTCTTTCGAGTCGTTGCGGATGTATTCACTTACGATTTCCCAGTAACCCTTTGCTCCTTTCTTTCGGTTGGCTATTTCTTTTAGCTTCTGTGCGTACCCTCTTCTCTTTTCCCCATAAGGCCCGCCTGTATGGGGGCTCTTTTCTATGCCGAAGAATATGTGCCACGACATTCCTATCATTACGAGAAGACCTATAAGGCCAACGACCCTCCAGACGTTTTTATTCACAGGATTTGCGAGCAAATTGGTATAGGCGCCAATTAAATATGCGCCAAGCATCGCGCCCGATGCGTTTAACGGCAGATAGTACTGCTCATAAGAGCGGGGGCTAATCCACACAAATGCCATGTCCAGCAGCCACCACACAGTAAAGAGAAACACAAAGCGGTCATAGTTTATTTTCTTCACTTTTTTCGCGGATACTACCCTGTTAATCAATTTTACAATTCTTACTGCAATTGCACCGATTGCCAGCGCAATCGGCAGTATCAATAGCTTATAATAGCGAAACACCCTGCGTACCACCTCTTGTCTTTCTTTAGGCTCCAATGCCAGCCAGCTTTCGGAAACGTATCCGGGCAGCAATTTGGTCAACAGCCCTTTCTCTGCTGGTTTATCCTGAGGTGTATTTGGCTCTTTTTCATGTTCTATTGGTTTAATCTCGGGATCCTGGGGGGAACTCGTAAGGGATGAGATTATCGGCTTCCATATAAATGCGTATGGTAGCATCTGGCCATTGTGGGAGGTAAGCAGCCAAATAAATGCAGGCGCTATTGCAATCACGGCACCAGCAGCCAGCAAGCCTATGTCCGAGGCGGTCTGTTTCCAGCTTTTGTGCTTAAATAGCGGCTGAATCAGTACGAAAAGACCTATTGCGGCCATGGCAGATGCGCCAGTCTGCTTGAACAAAGGGGCCCATATTACGAAGGCGCCGGCCAGAACGGCCCACCACCATCCGCCGCCCAACTGGCGCAGGACAAAACAGCTTATTGACATCACCATGAAGGCAATCATGTATTGTTCCTTGACGTTGCCGAATTTTGCGATGAGGGGGGCCGAAAGATAAGTTGAAGCCACTATAACACTGACTGCGACAGGCAGGGTGCCGAAGAGCTTGTATATCGCAATAAACATGAGCACAAGAGCGGCGGCCTGTAAAATTCCCTGAATGAGCTTGGGGCCGGTTTCACTAAAACCAAAGAGCCTTACGCCAAGCATATTTACCAATAGTGTCCCCAGTTGGGCGCTGGGTTTTTCATCAACACCAATCACCGCGCCGTCGAGTATGTGTTTGGCTGAGTAAACATACGCTCCGCTGTCGTAAGGTCCGGGAGTGCTGAGCTCAAAGTATTTTCCAAGTGAGAACGGGATTGCCGCCAGAATAGCTACGATTGCAAAAATTAAATACTTTTTATTGCTTTGAAGTTTAGCCAGGATAGCGGATTCTTTCTTTTGGGGTATTACGTGTCTCTTGGGCAACCTTCTCTTTCGAGCATCCTTGTTCATTTCCGGTCTCCAGTTTGGTCGGTGGGACCCGGGTGTGATTCGAGGATCTCTTTGATGACGTAAGTAGGGCGATTTTGTGATTCGTGATATGTTCGTACTAAAAGCTCGGCGAGCAGGCCCATGAGAATGAACTGAATGGTCGCGGTAAAGAGCATGGCTGTCAGGACCAGGAACGGGTTTCTGTTCATGGACAGGTGTGTGGAAGAGATGAATTTTTGATAAAGCACAGCGAAACCGAAGACAACGGATGCAAGGCCGCTTATTAGTCCGAGCCCGCCGAAGATGTAGATTGGCTTCGTGGAAAACGAGCCGAGGAATTTTACTGTAATCAGGTCTAAAACGACTTTTAAAGTTCGGCCGAGGCCATATTTGGCAGTGCCTGCTGTTCTGGGCCTGTGGTTTACAACCATTTCGCAGATACTGGCTCCGTTCCAGCTTGCCAGGGCCGGTATGAACCGGTGCATTTCTCCGTACAATTTCGTTTCCGCCAGTACTTCCCTTCTGTAGATTTTAAGTGTGCAGCCGAAGTCGTGCAGTTTTACGCGTGTGATTTTAGCGATTAGCCAGTTGGCGATTTTTGAAGGAATGAGCCTTGTGATGGCGTTGTCGTGTCTGGTTTTTCTCCAGCCGCTTACCACATCGAATCCTTCGTGGAGCTTGTCAATCATTTTCGGTATATCGGCCGGATCGTTTTGTAAATCGGCGTCGATTGCCACAATAATATTGCCTCTTGCGTGGGCAAAACCGGCGGCCAGCGCCGCGGTCTGACCGAAGTTTTTTCGGAACCGAATTACACGGACTTTGTCGTCGGTTTTCTGGAACCGGCTTAATATATTGAAGCTGTCGTCGGTACTGCCGTCGTCGACGAATATTATTTCGTAGTTGTGTCCATCGGTTAAGGTTTGTGTGATTTGTTCGTAGAGTGGACTGATATTGTCCTGCTCATTCAGCAGTGGCACAACTACCGACACTTCGGGGCCTTTTTTGTCCATATTCGATCCTGTATAAACCAACTTTACCACTCTATAATAATTGTTAGGGGTTCGGTTTGCAATAGAATGCACCGTCGGCCCCCTTAAATATCGGCTGTAAAGCGGTGTTAGAGAAGCTAAAATCGGCCCGGAATGATAAAAAACGTATCTCTTGAAGTGTGAAATGTGGACCATAAAAAATTACTGATGCGGTCGCGCGGCAATAGTTTGGTCGGCCTTGATGTGGGTTGTGGTTGCTCTTTTTTGTCTCTATGGTAAGATAGCGTTCCGCGATGGGATATCACGGGCATTTTTTTAAGTCACCGTGAGTGTGAAAGGAGTATGTCGTGAGTAAGACAGAACGACCCTTGAAGCTGCTGCTTCGAATAGTTGGTATCGTGAGCCTGCCGGCCATCATAGCGGTTTTTATGCCATATTCGTGGCTGGTCCGGGGTGTGGAGCTTGCTGAGCCCGGTACGCCGGTGCGGGTGCTTGTCTCCTACCTGGCCCGGCTGCTCTCGGCGTTCTACGTTTTGCTTGGTTTGATGTTCCTGGTGTTCGCCGGTGATGTTCGCCGATATGCCGTCCCCATTCGCTTGGTCGCGTTGTGGTCGCTGATGGCGGTTGTCGGGTTTTTGATTTATGGTGTACCCGCCCTTGTAAAAGGCGGCTTTGGCTGGTTCATCTGGTTTGCCGCCGGCGACGTTGCCTTCGGCTTCACACTGGCTGTCACCATCCTGCTGCTGCAACGGCGCATGGCGGGGTACGACAGCAGACAAGTCCTTGACGAAAGATGAGTCGCAGGGAAATTGCATAAGATAGAAGGAGAAAAGGTATGGAAAAGCAGACAAGAAGAGAATTTCTTAGAACGATGGGTTTTGCCGCTGCTTCGGCGCCGGCGCTGTCGATAATGGCGGGCTGCGCGAGTGCAGGCCCGGTAAGAAAGGTAAAAGGTAAGAAGCCGAATATCGTAGTTATTATCAGCGACGATATGGGATACGCCGACATCGGCTGCCAGGGCTGCAAAGATATACCGACGCCGAATATTGATTCGATTGCGCGGAAGGGTGTGCGTTTTACGAACGGGTACGTTTCCTGTCCTGTGTGCAGTCCCACTCGTGCCGGCTTGATAACCGGCCGGTATCAGCAGCGTTTCGGCCACGAGTTCAATACCGGCCCGCCGCCGGGGGGTTTGAGAGAACACGTCGGCCTGCCTCTGACGGAGGTCACCATTGCAGATGTTCTTAAATCCGCCGGTTATGTCACAGGTGCGGTGGGTAAATGGCATCTGGGAATGGCGCCGCACTTTCATCCTTTTAAGCGCGGATATGATGAATTCTTCGGTTTTCTCCACGGCGGTCATTCCTATGTTGACCCGGGATTGGGGACATTCAATCCGATCCTGCGCGGGACCGAGCCGGTCGATGAGAAAGAGTATCTCACCGACGCCTTTTCACGTGAGGCGGTCGATTTTGTTGAGAGTCATCGCAAGGAGACTTTTTTTCTTTATCTTGCTTATAACGCCGTTCACACGCCGATGCAGGGGCCGGAGCGTTACAAGGACAGCTTCAAACATATTACAGAGCAAAAGCGCCGCATCTATGCGGGGATGTTGACCGCTATGGACGAGGGCATCGGCAAGCTGTTGGTCAAGCTGCGAGAATTGAATCTGGAGAAAGATACGCTGCTGTTCTTTATTAACGATAATGGCGGCCCGACTTCAGCAAACGGGTCGCGCAATACCCCGCTGCGTGCTACCAAGGGTACGATGTATGAGGGCGGTATCCGTGTACCCTTTATGTTGCAATGGCCCGGCCATTTAAAGGCGGGGAGCACGTACGATAAGCCGGTTATATCGCTTGATATCCTTCCGACCGCAGCGGCGGCAGGAGGAGCAGAGCTTCCATCAGGTCGCAAGCTTGACAGCGTAAACCTGCTGCCATATCTGACCGGTGAGAAGAAATCCGCCTCCGGCGGACCCCACGAAGCCCTGTTTTGGCGCAGCGGCCAGAATTACGCGGCAAGAAAAGGAGATTGGAAGCTGGTAAAAATGGGCACCGAGACCGGACTCTTCAACCTC
>JAOUFU010000010.1 GCA_029858035.1 Phycisphaerae bacterium | reverse complement strand
GACTCATGAACATCACATACGTTCAGACCATCTTTGTCCAAGCGCTCAATGCCGAACTTCTCGAAACAGCCGAGCAGGAGATCGGTCAACTGTTGCGCCAGCGGCACCGACTCAGGGGCAAACGCGATGACTTCGCCATCCAGAACCAGGTAGCGTTGTTGGAGGTGGAACGGGAAACTGCCGCCGCCATGACGCTGCTGATCGGCAGTATCGCTGGCATCTCGTTGATAGTTGGCGGAGTGGGCATTTTGGCGGTGATGCTGATCTCCGTACGGGAGCGAACGAACGAGATTGGCCTGCGGCGAGCTGTGGGCGCGCTTCGTCGCGATATCAGAAATCAATTCCTTATTGAGTCTGCCCTGTTATCTGGTACCGGCGGCGTGGTCGGGGCTGCCATAGGTGCGGTTTTAGCTTTTACTTTGTCGTCACTGGGTTATTGGCATACTATCATCTCCTGGCCGGCAGTGGGCGCAGCTCTTGCGTTTTCTATTACCGTAGGAATAATCTCTGGAATTTACCCAGCCATACGCGCTGCTAAGCTGGCACCAATAGAAGCTCTCAGAGCTGATTAGACTTGCAAGACTTCTGCAGAAATTTAATCTGGACGAAAGAGAGAATGTTTGATATAGCCGTGCAGTCAAGGAGGTAGGTGCCGTGTTTGTTAGACTATAGGTGAGTTTTTGATTGATTTATCAATATTACAATATATATCCATGTATCTTGACTGTAATAGTTAGGTAAGAGACTATACCACAAGACACCCTTTTTCTGAGTCGCAAAAGGTCAGAATTCTTAGACAAAAGCTTGGTCGAGTAGACGTAATATAGCTCTCTCATTTAGGCATGCTTTGTGTTCCCAGTTTCTCTTCTCTTTCGATTGAAGAGTGTCACAATATTCTGCCATGTGAAAGAACATCAACGCCCCTCACAGAACTGTGCACGCAGATTTCCAGCACACAGCTCTTCAGTAAAGCTCACGAACCAAACGACAATGTATACAGATGATGAACAATGCGGGCTTCAGGTAGCGGATAATGCTCCAAATATGCTTCGAAGCTTTTCCAGTTGAAAGATGTTTTCTGGCTCCGCCGATTAAGCCACTTAAATACCAGTTGCTTTGTCACATAATGTTATCGCTCAATAGCTCGGCTATTACCGCTGATACCATAATACTGATAGTGGCCTCTCAGCTTCGCCCGCAACGTCGGCCACCATTCCTTAAGCTTCGCAGTGCGGCGTATCTGTCGGAGCCATTCATTCATCCCCTTGCATGCCTTGCGAAACTTCTTCGCACTGGTCTTACGGCGCAGTGTCGGGTTACCTTTGCGACTCTTACCCCAGTAATGGGTAAAACCCAAAAAGTCAAAGGTATGGGATTGGTGGTCTTTACTGTTAGTCCTGCATTGCTGTTCTCTGTCTAAGTTAAGGTACCTCGCCCATCACGAAGAACTGTGTGCAACGCTGCCTCTGGGCCACCCTCTGGCAAAGTCATATACGCAAGAACGTCACCTGCCATACTCTGAGGCATTCGTATGCCACCCATCTTGCGGAGGCCGGTGTCCCTCTACGTGTCATTCAAGCGCTGCTGGGCCACAAACGTATTACTAGCACATTTGTCTATATGCATCTGACCCAGGGGACTATGGCGGACGTCCAGAAGAAGATCAACGAGATCATGCGACATCATTGATCTGCCGGGCAATCACCGTGATCGAAGTAGCCGATGTCTTCAGACGCTACGGCTCTGAGTACCTCCGGAAGTTCGGCCAAAGAATGCCACACAGTCATCGACGAGCGTTCAAGGACATACTCAGATGCCGTACACCCGCCATGGGTGGCCATGTTTTTGAATGCGATCACTGCGGTCGACAGCAGTATGCGTATCACTCCTGTCGTAACCGCAGTTGTCCGAAATGCCACAAGAGCGACACCCGGGCATGGCTCCAGGCGAGAGAGAAGGAACTCTTGCCGGTACCGTATTATCATGTGATTTTTACGTTGCCGCATGAGTTGGGGGCATTTGCGCGCCGGCATCAGCAAAAAGTCTACGGTCTGCTTATCAAATCCGCAGCCCACTCTATCATCAAGCTGGCTGCCGATCCCCATTACGTCGGCGGTCGAGTTGGCGTGATGGCGGTTCTGCATACGTGGGGTTCAAATCTTACATACCATTGTCATGTACACTGTCTGGTGACCGGCGGAGGTCTGTCGTCAGGTGGACGCACGTGGATGTCTGCCAGAGAGGACTACCTGGTCCCCGTCAGGGCGTTATCAAGACTGTTTCGTGGCAACTTCCTCGACCGTATTCGCAGGCAATTCGAAGGTATTAACCTGCCTAAATCCATACGACAAAAGGATTGGGTCGTTCACTGTAAACCGGCTGTACAGGGCAGCTGTGCAGTCCTCAATTATCTGGCCCGCTACATTCACCGTGTTGCCATCACCAACAGCCGAATCATCTCGGCCGACAACGGCAAGGTAACCTTTCGGTATAAGGGTTCTGGCGGTGCCCAGATAAGAACCATGACCGTCAGTGCCCAGGAATTCATTCGACGTTTTCTACAGCATGTGCTGCCGGCCGGTGTTCACAAAGTTCGCTACTATGGTCTGTGGAGTCCCTCGAATCGCAAGAAACTGTGCAAATTACAGCAGATCTTGATCCCATTAGGAAATAATCAGCAGGTACGATTTGAAGAAGATACTGATGCACAGGCATCTGTGCTATCAGAAGCCAGAGAATGCCCCCACTGCCAGAAGGGCACGCTGATCTGGATACGGCGTCTGCCCCGCCAGGGAAGAGCACCACCATGAGACAGCCTGGCTTCATCTCATCGACGATTAAGTCTCATCCGAAACATGACACTTCAGTGTACATGACAATATCGGTGCATTTATCCTGTGAAAGAATCCCCCAAATTCGCCACCTGTTAGGCCTGATAAGCCAGCAGGCGCATCAAACAGATCAGCCAGTCTCTAATCGGGCACTATCTAATCTCGTCAATCTGCCCACTGCTGACCGATAACACAGAATCCGTTTCTTTATTAAAATTCCAAAAGATCCGGCCTCGGTTCAGTCCAATCCAGCATTTGTGTCGGCTTCGCGACACAAAAACTCTTAATTGATTAATTGATTCGCGACACAAAAACTCTTAATTGATCAATTGATTCAATGGCCGATGCGATTCCTTGTGATATTCACTATAGTTACCTCATGAGGGCGTTATCTTTTAAGGAAGGTAATAATAGTACACAAGTGACGCATAGTTAGCAGGAGTATCGTTTTGGTTGCCGTGTTCTGTGGAAATCCTTATTGATTTTCGGAAGTGAACCTTGCCCGGCCAGAAGCGATAGGCTGTAGTTGAGCCATTTACCTGGCCAAAAACATCAATTAGATCCTCCGTCTTGGGCTCACCGAACAAGGGCAGTGAATAGGGATTTGTCAACCAAAAGGTGGACCAACCTCCTTGATACTCATCCTCATGGCCTGTTCCATGGAAACGCGGTTTTTTCTCACCATCTATGTAAATTCGCATGTCCCCTTCCCACCATCGTTTTCGATCCGGTTTTACCGGCTCGACAGTCATAACCTGTCCTACCACAGCACCGGCACCTTTATAGTCAAAAAGCACGTAGTCTTTCAACTCTACAATTGGCCAGGCTGTGTTGTACCTGGCTCCGAAATATCCAATCGAACTACCTTTTCGTTTCTTGGGGAATTTTGTAGTATAGCCAACTTCACAGAAAAATTCCGAGCCTGATTCATAACTTCTGTTTTGAAGGCTTATGCGAATACCTTTTTTAAATGGCATCGGAAAATAGCAATAGTACGTCCCGGAGCTGGACATCCCCACAAACAGACCTCTAACATCTGCCTCACCAAGACCGGATCCAAAAAACGGCCCAATAGGAACATCCACAACGGGTTGGGCTTGACTGTCATAAAAAATTCGCAGAAAGATATGATTCAGGCTATATGAATCCGGCTTATAAAGGGGATTTATCTTGATATGTTGTATGGTACCTTCTTTGTTTAATGAAAAAAGCTCCGTTTCTGGAGTTTTTCCACGAGTTGCAGCAACTAATTCAACTGTTTTACGAACGAGTTCGATCTTCTCGGTGATAGGTTTGGGATCACTGCCACACCGTTCAAAAAGGTTAATCAACTTCGAATAGTTCTGCTCTGCTGTCCATGATTCAAGGGTAACATCCTTATAGAGCTGGTAGTAGACGTTGTAAAAACCCACTGTCTTCTCAGTTGTTATCTTGAGATGTTTGGCAAATGATATCGGAACCGAACAACTGAAACCACCGCTTGATATGAATGAATGTGTTACCAGCGGATAAACAAAAGGCTGATGCACTCCACTGAAGAATTCCACGGCCTGGTACTCGATACGAGGTGTCTTCTCCCTGTCAAAATAGAACCTGATTTTACCCCAGTGCAAACTGCGTCCGCTGCCCGTAAACCAGAGATTATAAATACAGCCGGGTCCCTCTTGTTCAAATATTACGTGCTCTCCTTTATCATCGACATAGAGCTGCGAATAAGTTCCTCTAAAACCATCGTCATTACCACCTGTTCGGTCATAGCTGGAAAGGTAAAACGACTCAACATTTGGATAAATATAAGGCAACAGCGATAAGTCATCATAAAATTCCGGACCGGCTGGTTGCGCGTGAACGTTTAAAGCAAGAGTAATTAAATAAATGATAAGACCACCGATTTTACAATACATATTTCACCTCCTATTGTTCGTTTCAATCTCTTTGTTTATCTTCATTTGCTTTAAAATTAAACTACTGGTACGGTTATCAGTTCGCGAATGACGAACATTACTTGTAATATTTTTTCCTGTAGAATTCATACGCGTTGACAGCCTGAGTCGCTTCTAATCCGTCCTTTGCGTTTGCGTGACTTGAGGCAACATGAACCAGATCCGTAATGGCTTTAAGCCTTTTAGCGTACTGTTCAACCTTCTCGAATTCGTGGCGTGCCAGAATCTCATCTCCACGGCGGTGAAAGACAGCCGTACGTGTAAGGTGATAATAGAAATAAATCATAGCTTCACCATACGCAAATCGGTTCTCGTCCTCCAGTAGTCGCAACTGTTCAGTATTGTCCGTACATTTTATCATTGCTGCGTCGAGCTTACTGCGAGCCTGCTTCAGGGCATCGACAATTTCCACCATGTCGGGGGCATCATTATTCGAAGGCCTAAACGAATCGTAATGCAGGTGATCCAGACTAAATAGTTGAACATTGTCCTTAGCCAATATCCCACGTAAACTATACTTAAGAGTCTTGGTGTTTGCCATCGCAAACTCCAGAAGGTCGTAGAAATCACGTGTGTATTTATTTGTTGTTGGGTAGTATGCATTAAAATATTCTTTGAGAAGATTATCCACATTTGCTTGTGTGTCCCAGAGTAGACGAGCCAAAAGATATTGGTTCAAGGTCCAGGTTCCCCAAAGGCGCGTGGGTGTGTGCATGTAATGGAAGTGCCGTGCGCCAGTGCGATAGTACCATGGGATGTCAGATTCAATGATTTGCTTATATAGTACAGGCAGTGATTTCAGGCCGCTTATATTATAGTATTCACCAATGAATATCGATCCTTGATATAAGCGATTGGCAGCAGTGGTCCAGCCCTGATAGTTTCGCAGTATGCGATTGTTAATTTCTGTACATTTTGGATCTGCTAATGAATGGACATAACAACGCAGGATTGGGAAAAATGTAACGGAACATTTATTATAATCAAAGCCCTGTGGTATTGGCTTTGTTGGCGGTGAAAGAGTTTCCAGGTAAGCAAGGGTAGACATCTCAACATTACGCTTCAGACGTCCCTGGCGCTGTGCTCGATTTATCTCGGTCATGACTTCATGAACGACCTCGAAAAGACGGTCAGTATAAGTGCCCTGTTTCTTACAATTCTCACACTGGCACCATTTGCCACCATCCAACATCCAGAAGCTGACAATGTCAACATATCTCCAGCGTCCATCTATAAGATTCTGAACGAGATTCTTTGCCAGTTCCTTTGTGGCGTATGTATTGGACGTACAGTAGTTGTCACCAAAATCGCCTCTGATGTGGTCACTTCGCTTACCTGCTCGTAATCCATACCATTCCGGATGGGCCTCGAAATATGTAAGTTTGCCATCTCTACTTGTGTCGCCTTTGTACTCTGAATTTACAGGATATGGATCTTTCGGTTTGTCCTCATCCGATTTGAACGTCGGGTGATTATAAGGATACTCAGCCTGAGGGTCGAGGAAGTATTTTTGAATAACATGTCCGCCGGCAGTAAGTTTCATTGCAAGTTTTTTAAGCAGACTGACTTCCTTTTCAGCAGCGGTCCAGAAGTTCATCCGATTTCGAGCCATCCAGATGAAAAACTCCTGGTTACCACGATCCTCCCAGGCCCAGAAACCGCGTGTCAAATAGGAAGGATTTTCTACGATATTTAAATTTCGTGGTAACTCAACCGGCTTGTCAGGATAAACTGTCCCCTTTTGGCCTAATCCATAGAAACGAATACCGAACTGCTCCAGATAAGCATAGACACCGTATAGAGTGCCAACACGGTCTTTGCCTTCGATAATCGTAATGATTCTACCTCCATCGGGTATTATTTTTAGAAGAAAGGATTCCTCTGTATTTAGCTTGTGCCTTTCCGATATTTTTTGTGAAGCGATGAGTGGATTCGACCGACTGCTACCTACTAAAAATATATGGTCTTTGGCTGGCAGGCGATTTTGGAAGCCTATACTAATCTCGTCCACCTGAAGTTCTGTACAGGCAGCCAAAAAGTGAGCCAATTCTATGGCTGCAAAGCACTCTGTGCAGGCACGATCATCAGAGAGTTCGGCGTCCCACCAATTCACTTCCTCCTCGCTATTAGCGGCTTGTTCTATGCTTGCAAATGGTCCGGGATTTACCAGTATTTTTATTTCTGCCGCTTCAAGCTTCAAAGTATTAAGAAAAACCAATACTGTGAAAAGACATTGTATTATACTATCGCGTCTTAAGATTTTTGAATAATCCAATTTCAAGACCTCCACACAGCTTCGAGATTCCTCTTAAGAGCGTTATTGGTGAGAATCCAACATGGCTCCTTTCTATAATGATAACTTTCTCAATTCTCCAAAAAATACCAGATTTATCTGATAAAAGCAAAGCTCTTATATTAACTTTACTACTCTTATCAAAAAATGACGGCAAACACGGGAAAGTGCATAACAGTACGTTTACCTTGCAATCTGTGTTGATTATGTAAAAATATAACAGTGAGCTATACCTTGATTTGTATCACCTTATTTAAAGCCGGGTTAGGAATAACATAGCACTGCCGTCATGAAAGGATTTTGAAAATGAATTTATCTCGTCGGGACCTTTTGAAAAGCACAGCTCTTGGCATGAGCGCAGTTGGGATCTCAGGATGTATGTCTGTCGGAGATGGTAAAGAGAGCATAAATCTTACAAAGAAGAACGATATTTCTCTGAAATTTATGATTGAGCCGACATACCTGCGTTTCCAGGGTACTCCATATGAAGTTGGCAGGCAGCAAGGTGAGCAGATGCGACACATGATCCGGTACACATGGCGTCGGGTTAGGAGGCGTTTTTATGAGTGGGACATCAGGAAGCTGAACTTATTAACAGAACGGCTTGTAGACGAAACCAGCAAACGATTTCCAGAAGAGATAGAGGAGATTCAAGGCATTGCGGAAGGCGCAGGGCTCGATTTCGAACAGATATTTCTAATCAATAGGCATCTGGGTTACGATGTAGATTGCTGTTGCCTGGCATTTCAGAAATCAACACTTGGGGTGATTGCCGGAGGTAATTTAGATGATGATCCAATTTATTTTTTACGTGATGCCGTTATTACGGGTCAGTATCGTACTATCGCTGTAACCTGGCCCGGGACGATTGGCTGTGGGCAGGGCATCAATGAACACGGACTTGGTATGGTAGGCACCACAGCGCTGCCACAGTATACCAAGGAAGCGTCTAAACCATCTTTTCTAACGGATAAATTTTCAAGCCCGCAGCGTGTATTGCGAAATTGTAAAACAGTAGCGGAGGCTATTGAATTTATGAAACGGCCTGATATTGCCGGACATGGGAATCTATTATTCGTGGATGCCGGTAATAATGTAGCACTTGTTGAAAAATATAAGCAGACTTTCGTAAGTGTTCGTTATCCTGATGAGGATGGATTCCTTTATGCTGTTAACAACCTTCTTTCGGAGGTAACAACAAAGACTCGCCGGGAGAAGATGGAATCTCGAAATAAAGATCGTATCATCGCGTTTGAGAAATATGGTAAGCAGATTAAGAAAAATAAACACGTAACGCTTGAGATTATGAAGGAGATTCTTAGGGATACCTATCGAAATGAGAGCGACTGGTCAATCTGCAACTATAGGGCGTATATGAGTACGATTTTGATACCCAGCAGGCGTGAATTCCTTGTAATTAATGGACCTGCTAATTTGGGCGAATATATAAGATATAGCCTTAGATAGTCTTTTCTCGAGCATATCAGGTGATCCAAAGGACTATTTTTAATTGGACTCGATACTCGTTAATTGCATTATAAATTTTCTAAATCGATGGAGGTGCCAGCTATGAATCGGGCGGTTTGTAAAACGGCAATTTTCTTGCTCCTAACAATGTCGTTGGATACTTTCGCAGGCCAGTCGGGCGAGCTGCAAGACAATCCATTCCAGGCTCCGATTCTGGACGTTCGGCCGCGGGTGTTCATTCGCCGTGGTGTATTCAAGGGGCTAACGGTTGCTAAGCTTCGGGATGCAGCCGGACAGCCGGAGTTTGTCCCGATCCGGGCAAAGTGGAAAAGAAGACCGCTGGGGCAGGCGATTGAGTGGATGATCACAGGAAACCCTGAGAGTATGGAGGCGGCGGTCGCTGGTCTGAAGAAGATGCAGGTTGGCGACGGTTCCTGGACCTACCGAGGCGAGAAACTTGTGCGGTTGGCGACTCTATTTGACTGGCTATACAATGAACTCGATCAGCAAACGCGAACTGAAATCATTGCGCGGATCGAGCAAGCAGGAGACGACGCCGTTGAGCACGTTAGGGCGGGCCGTGCGCCCTTCTTTTATACACGAACACCCGGTGCCTTAGCTGGTTTAGCTGTCTCCGGGATTGCGCTGAACGGTGTCAGCGACAAAGCCGACGACTTCCTTGATGTATTCCGTAAGTTCGGTGTCGCGGAGTACTTCAAAGCTTATCAGTGGGTTGAGGGAGCGGCTACTGGTGGAACATATACCCTCGATTATACATATGTAACTCTACCGCAAATTTGCGCCGCTTGGTGGTCAGCCACTGGTAAAAATCCGACACCGTGGATTCGCGATAAGCAGGACGGATGGCTGGACGGCATTGTCAGGTTCTACCTGTGGTATATGCGGCATGGCTTTGCCTTCACCGATATTAACGACCAATATCGCAACATTTGGAACTCGCATGACCAGTTTTGCCAGGGACTCGACATTGCCGGCTACGTCACCCGTAGCACCTATGGACGTGCCTGGTCACAACGTTGGATGGGACGATTTGGTTCGGCACTCTATCACACGGAGTATGCTCACAACTTTATCTTTCGGGATGTAACGCTAAGAGCTGAATCGCTCAGCAATCTACCGCGGGCCGAGCTATTTGGTCGCGACAGTTGCGGATACTGTTTCTTCCGGAGCCACTGGCCTTCGTCGGACAAGCCGGACGACGCTACCCACGTGTTCTTTCGTTGCGGCGATCCTATGGACGTGCATGGCGGGGTAGCGGCCGGAGAATTTCAGATATTCAAATATGCCCCGCTGGCGGCCCGCAGCGGTCGCTAAAGTTCCTATGACTCCCCGGCGGACCAATACCATCGCAATTGCATTTCGGCCAACGTCATCCTGTTCACCGATGCAAATGACCCTGATGATCGGGGCGACCAAAATTCCAGATGTGGATTGAAGCAAGACCACAAGACCTGGGCGGATTGGCTGGCCATATGCGAGCGATGCGAACTGGATGTGGCCCGCATACTCAACTGGAAAGCAACCGACGGGGAGGCTCGCTGCCGAGCTGACCTGACCGCAACCAATCCCAAGAGCAGATGCGAAATGTGGATTCGGGAACTCGTGTGGCTGGCCGACAAGCACTTGATCGTACTGGATATTATCGAAACCGCCTCCCCCGGCATCAAGTCGCAGTGGCAACTTCACTGCCCCACTAAGCCACAGATCGGCGACCATCAATACACTATCAGCAATCGTCCGCCGGAGAGATCTTGGGCTGATCCGACGTTGAAGTCAGACTGTGAGGAGGCCCGGCTCTTCTGCCAGACAGTGGCGCCACGGGATTACACGCTCCTGTTGCACGCAGACGGCGAGGCACAGGCTTTCCATGCAGACGGCCGTCACCAGGGAACATGTGAGGGCAATCCCTACCACCGAAAATTTGGCAGTAGCGTGGTACAAATCGAAACGGCCGGCCGGATACGCCAAACAGTGTTTCTGCATGTGCTAACCGCGACTGACGAAGATGGGTCAGGCTCACTTAAGACCGAGCTGCGACTGGTCAGTCCAGGACGGGTAGAGTTGAGTGTCGACGATGTCAAGACAATCTTGGCCGTTCCGAAATGGTTTCATCATCCGTCAGAGGATTGAATAAATCAAATCAGATTTCAGACTTGACAGGTCTGGCTACATAGAGGATTCAATGCCCTTCACTCTAAACATGGTCAAGGATGCTTGATAGATGTTGATTACTACCCTCGTCCCAAATTCATAGGTCGTCTAACGTGTTATTATTTTTATTGACTTTTAACCTGAAAAACATACAATCGTTTCACTGTAGAGTATAATCTAAACAGGTGGAGTGATAAACGCACAAATTAAGTGATATTTCAAGAAGCAACAACGCATGAGAATTCTCTATATTATATTTTCAATCAACATACTGTTTACATGTTTTGTCCATGCCGCTGGAAATCGACAGGCTGGAGACTTTTGGACCCTCAGTTTTCAGGATGATTTCGAACGAACTGAATTAGGTGATGACTGGACGAGCAACGATGCCGTTATCAGCAAAGGCCGAATGCTCGTCGGCAGCAATCAGCCAGCGTGCGCCAAAATCACCAAAGCATTTCCCACCGATGTCAGAATTGAATTCGATGCCGAAGCCTTCGAAGGGAAACCTCCCTGCGACCTTTCCGTTACACTGGCTGCAGAACGTCTAAGCGCCATGAACTGGAATTACCTGCTTGCATTCGGCGGCGAGAATAACACCGTCAATAAAATTATAGGCGGCAGAAAACTTAAAGCGGTTCGCGACAAAAATCCCGAAAAACTTATAGAACCTAAACGAAAATACCATATTGTCGCAGCCAAGGAAGGCAAACGTTTGTCACTTGTGCTGGACGACGAGCTGCTGCTCGAAGGCTATGATGACCAGATTATGGGCGGTCCCGGCTTCGACGCCGTCGGGCTCGTGACATGGAACGGTATGTATGTTGATAATGTTCGTGTTTATGAGCGTGTAGAACCCCATCCCGATACTCCCCGGTATGTCCTGAACCTTAAAGGATTGTGTTTGTCAACAGACCATGCTGGAAAAGTCAGGGCATCGACAAAAGCGTCCCCTCGAGTGGCAAGAGCTGTTCAGGCCTACAATAACAGCAACCTGAACGAGGCAAAAAGGATCTTTCAAACGTTATCCGGGGAATACAAGGCGGCGGGTCTGGCTTATGTATATGGCAACCTCTATTACGAAGAGGAGCCGAACGACTTCGCCTATCTTGACGGACTGTTTTCGAAACTCCATGAACAAAATCCAAAGGACAAACGCCTAACCGAGTATGCTTGGGCGGCATCACTTTTCAACCGCGTTCGTATCTTTCCCCGCGATCCGAAGGCATGCAGTCTTCTTATGGCGCTGGGCCCGAAAGACAATCCCTTTTACGATAAAGCTAAGCTTTACCGGGCCCGATTCTTACGCGCAAGCGGATTGGAGGGCGGGGACCGCAGGAAAATCGAAACAGCAACAACTATGTTCAAGGAACTGAAAAGTAAGGCGCCCAGGCACACAGTTCTTCGTGAACTAACAGGCGAGCGAATCCCGTGGGGTAAAGAGCTCATTGACAATGATCCCGACACTCCTCGCTGGGCGGCTTTGCTGCACGAGATGTACGTCCGACAGCTTAAAGTACTTAAATGGTGGTTCGAAGTACGCCAGAGAGAAGATGGACAGCTCGGCGGGGGTTGGGGAGACGATGTCGAGATCCTTCGCTCATGGGGACCTTTTGCAACGATTTCAAATGCGGAGCCTCTCATAACCGATGGCATCGAAAAACTATGTCAGGGAGTCTGGGACCAGGTGCTTGTTGATGGCTTCGAAGCCGGCTATGGTGACGTTGAGCATTCTGCGGAACCTTCGGCCGACACCATTCCAACGATGCTCGCTATAAAATACGGCAATCCGATATGGTTCGAACGAAACTTGGCAAGCTGCAGACGGATTCGGGATTTCTATACAGGTATTGATGCAAAAGGATATGTACGTTTCAAGTCAGCATTTTTCGGAGGCGAGCGTGTCGGCACTAATATCAGGGAAGGAGGGGACAATTATTACTCAAGTCGTCCGATGAAACACTTCTTATGGGCGTCCTGGTACGGGAACATTGCTGCAAGGGATTTTTACCTGAATTGGGTTGATGGTTGGCTCGACACAACCATGACCCAAAAATACAACAAGATTGCTGGTATCATTCCGGCCAATATTTGGTATCCTTCCGGAGACATTGCGCCTCCAAACGGCGCCCCGTGGAATGACTCATACTATAACTACATGGGTTGCTGCAATCTTTCAAACTACTGGATGCAGGATACTTTTCTCTCAGCCTACAAACTATCAGGTAACAATAAATTTCTTCAGCCGTTTCACACCTTCATGGCCTGGCAGCAGAGCGAAATGCCGAAGGGCTCAAAAAGATTCCCCGATTTGGATGAAGATCCTTTAGGCTGGGCTATCAGCCAGGCCAAAGGAGGACTTAACGGCAATACCCTTGCGCAATACCGCTGGCTGACCCAGGACAATACCTACGACAAGATTATTACAGAAAGATTGTGGCCCGCACAACAACTTCAATTGACGGGCGACTACGAATCTTTTCTGAAAATAATCGAAAACGCACTGCGGCGATTAAGAATCAACTTCAATCTTCAAACACGAGAAGTCATCCAGACCGACCGTGCGGGACTTGCAGGATCGTCTCTTTCGTTTGGTGCCTACACCGGCGGTGTCCGCGAATGGAAAGATGCAGGGATGCCGACAATGGCTGTAACATGGGATGTCCCACATGCGGATTTTTCCGCCCTGGTTGTTGGTGCCACCCCGAAAGAATTGTGTGTCTGGATTTACAACCATCGACCTGAGAACATGAAAGTAGGTATGCGCCTTTGGCAATTGCTGCCGGGCGAATACGAAGTCCGTCATGGCCCAATCCAAAGAGAAACTTCAAAAAAACCTCAGGATACCAAATCTGCAATTAAAAAATTTATACTTGAGGAGCGGGCTGGAAGATACGAAATGGACGTTCCTTCACGCAAGGAAATCATAATTAAGTTTCAACTGGTAGACGCCTTGAAACGCAGGGAGCCACTGCCCGACCCGGCTGTCTGTAAAGATGATATTACGATTCTTAAAGCAAATGAAAAACTTGCAACCCTGAAGCTGACTGTTCATAACCTGGGAAGTGCACCCGCAAGAGAACTGCCGGTTGTTGTTATGAGTGGTTCTCAGTGCAAAAAACGTATACTTGCACGCACTGTGATAGATATTATTCCAGAGTCCAGAGACCTGCAGCCTTCCACAGTTTTAATAACGCTGAACAAGATTACACTTTCACCTGGTCTTAAAGTTATGATTGATCCTGACAAAAAGATTAAAGAGATCTGTGAATCGAACAATGAAGCATCAATTTCATGTACAGAAGGATGAAGAGACTCCACCTGCTAATTATGTCCTTTATGCCCAAAAAAATTGTGGTAACAGAGATTTTACTATTTGACTTTGAGATCTTCATAGGTGTCTAATGCTCAAGACATGGTCTAAGGATCACCACCATTTAGTACAGGCTTGGGCATTCGCCCCCGGTCGTGTCTGGCTTTGAGGATATGCCAATCAGCAATGACTGGTCCCTGCGGACCATGCGGGAAAAGTTAGTCAAGATCGGAGCCAAAGTGGTGAGCCAAATCCGCTATGCGAAGTTTCAGATGTTGGAGGTGCTTATGTCGAAATCTCTTTTTCATGAAGTCCTCGCAAAGATTCATCGCTTGAAGCCTGTGCCGATTGGGTAACTAATGCAAAGAATCAATAAAAAACCTGATTTGATGAACGCCAATACAGTCAAGGTCTGGGCACAAGCAGGGATGAGGAAATTATCAGAGCTTGAAAAACCGTTTTAGCGTGTAAATTACCGGTAACTGGTAAAATGGCCTTGAGAATGAATTTCCTTGACTCTGAAACAGGCGTTTTGGCAAAATTGTAGATGCATTAAGGAGTAAAACTTGTTTTTTAAATGTGTAAATGGACTCGGTATGTCAATCAAGTTCTTTGAAATTTTAATATTTTTATGCTACATGACTTTGGTTACGTCTCTGGTTGGCTTGATGTAAAGCTTCATCGTAAGTAATACGGTCTTTCCATAATCTGTGGACGATTTTGAGCCAGCGTTTGGCCAGACAGCGCAGGGCAGCGTAGTGCGTAGCTTCCTCGGAACGTTTTCGTTGATAGAATTGTGCAGCCCAACAACCATCCCTGAAAGCAGTGTTGAAAGCGAAATGGACAAGTGCCTGGCGAAACGTATGATCACAGGCTCGTCGCTGTCGAACTTTTTTGGTTTTACCTGAAGCTATCGTCACAGGGGCCACCCCGCATACAGCGGCAAGTTCGTCTGGTGAGAGAGCTTTTTCGTGGTCATCGCCGAAGATGGCTAACAGGCTGTCAATGGTTACGATTCCTCGAACCGGTAATGATTCAAAGATATCAATGTCAGGATGTTGGGTGGTCAACTGCTGTAAGTCCTGTTCGATATGGTCAATCTCGGTACTGAGCATTCGAATTTGTTCGACCAGGAATGAAGTTTGCTTCTCCACAACCTGGGCTCGACCGGCTGGAACAGGCATTGGAACGGATCTTCGGATATCTTCGATTTGCTGCTGTTTCTTTGGGCGCATACGATGGTTGCGAATGAAGGAACGGATACTATTACCATGGGCCTGGCATAATCTCGTCTCAGTTGGAAACTGGCTCAAGAGATCCAACTGCCAGATGCAGTCCAAGTTATCACACAGTTCTTCCAGCTGAGGTGACCATTCGGCCAGAAGAGCACGCAAACGCTGATAAGCTGCGGTTCGCTGCTGGACCAGCTCTTCACGCCATCGCAGCAGTTCACCCAGTTCCAGAGTTATCTTTGATGGTGGGCACCAAGGCCTCAAACGGCATTTGTTGACCCGAACGAACTCTGCCAGGACGAATGCATCGATTCGGTCGTCTTTGCTGCCGCTGGGTCGATAGATGTCTCGGAATCGTTGGGCACTTTTCGGCTGGATCCCGAATACGGAGTATCCTTTGACGACCAACCAGGCCAGCAAGGCACCGTTGTTCAATTCCAGGCCCACATAAACCTGCTCAACACCGCTGACGTGACGTTCGATGCTGGCGTCCAGTTCTTCCAACGCATTGGCGTTGTGAGCGACAGCCCCCCGCTCGATAACTTTTCCCTGCGGGTCCATTATTACGAAGTCATGTTTGGATCGAGACCAATCGAGACCAACGATAATCATAATGAAATCCTTTCCGTATTAAGTTATAATTAATGTAATGGACGAATCATTCGTCAGCGGCATCCCTATGAAGGCCCTGTCGTTACAGACGGGCGACTCGGTATCAGCCGTTTGCGAATGTCAGGAAGCGGCGAGCTGCCCATTTTCGAAGGGCAGGAAATCCCGGGCCCTGCCGCATCCTGGTCCGCGTGCCTTGTAGCCGCTGCGCAGCGGCTACAAGGCAGTTACTCTCATGAAAGAGAATTATACCAATATAAACAGATAATTAACTCATAGGGAAATGTCAGACTTAAGTAAATCGTCGTCGCGTACACGCGTCGGCATCACCGCTGCCGTTCCATATCGGAGGTTTGCGATGAAAACGCTCACGGCAGTGCTGATTATGATTGGCTCGTTGCCGGTGCTCGGCGCCGAGTATTTCGTGAATAAGCAAGGGAACGACACCAACAACGGCCTGACAAGGGATAATGCGTTCCTGACGATCCAGAAGGGTCTCGACTCGCTCAAGGCTGGCGACACGCTGACCATCGGTGCGGGCGAGTATCGTGAAAAAGTGGAACGTGCGGATCTCGGGAGCCTGGATGTGGACACTGTTATCCACGCGGAAGTCCCCGGTACGGCTTTGCTGCGGG
This sequence comes from Phycisphaerae bacterium, assembly GCA_029858035.1. Classification (GTDB taxonomy): domain Bacteria; phylum Planctomycetota; class Phycisphaerae; order Sedimentisphaerales; family Anaerobacaceae; genus CS2-K091. The sequence goes on along the minus strand of JAOUFU010000010.1, from coordinate 8,276 downwards.
GCGACGTGCCAGCGCCCGAGTTCAAGAAGGTTGAAGGATACCGGTTCGTCTATGCCGCCCCCCTCGAGAGCGAGCCGCAAGCTGTCCTGGAGCATAACCACATGCATACAATGTTGCCTAAGGCCAATGTCCCCGAACTCGATTTTGATCCCGGCTTCTTTCACTACGACGCTGCCGCCAAGAGGCTCTACATTTCCAATCAGGACCTGAGCGCCCCGGACCAGTGCCGCTACACATTGGCCATGACCGGGACGAGCGGCTTTGAACTCCACAGTCCCAAGCGGGTCATTATTGACGGATTGGCCGCAACCGGTTTCTATCCCGGCTGGGGCATATTGCTCGGACAGCCCGTTTCGTGCACGGTCCGCAACTGCGTGTGTTTCATGAACGTCGGAGGCATCATCCTGGAGCCCAACGAGGGCCTCGGAAAAGGAGACGGCGGGTCCAAAAATGTGGTGGAGAAGTGCGTGGCGTACGGAAACACATTCGGAGGGATCGTGCGTTACGGCGCCAACAACGATGTCGTCCGCGATTGCTACACCTACAGGAACGTGCGCGAAGGGCAGGAGCACTTCGGCGTTATGCACTACTCCGGCATGACTGGACCGCTCGTCTTCAAGAACAATATCTCCTGGGGCCATAATTTCAACTATTCCGTTAAGCAGGGCGACCAGCAGGAAAGACTGGAAAACTGCGTGGGATTGGGATTCATCCGGATCTCCACTAACAAGATGTCCCACAACCTGATCGGCGGCGGTAACGAATACGACCGGAGGTCCAACGCGCCTGCCGACACCATTCTTTTTGTGCGCGAGCGGAATCTGGATAAGGATTTCGAGTTCGCCGATCCACTTAACCTCGACTACCGCCTTCAGCCCGATTCTCGGTTCCGCGGCACATCTGCGGACGGGAGCGACCGCGGCCCGTATCAATACAAGGAAAACATCTTCTACCTATCAACCGCGGGCGACGATCGAGCCGACGGTCTGTCTATGCGCAAGCCCTGGCGAACGCTAGCGCGCGCGTTCAGGAGCCTGAAGTCGGGAGATACGCTCTATCTGGCCGAAGGTAAATACGCGGCCGCGCCCTTGAACAAGGCGGGCAACAGCAAATCCCCGATCATGATTCGCGGTCGCGGCCGAGATACGGTTGTCGTCAGGGGCAAGTTCACCATGACCGGCGGCGCGGGGATTGGGTTTGAACGTCTCAATTTCTCCGGCAGTGTCTCGCTTAACGACAGCAGTGACCTGACCTTCAAGAATTGCATGTTCTTCGGTCGCTCCGCTGGATTGATAGTGGAACATGTCGTGGGTCTCAAGGTCGCGCATTGTGTGTTCGCGGGCGTGTTGCTTAACATAAAGAACAGCAGCGGCGTCTTCCTAAGCGGCAACATCTACGCCAATGCTGGCAAACCCACGGTGGAGCTTGACGCGACCGGCGCCATCCTTTACTCAGATTACAATAACTACCAGGACAAGGCTCAATGCTGGAAGGTCAAGAACACCAAATGGTCCTTTGCCTCCCTTCAGAAGCAGCATGACCGCTATTCGCGGACGTTGAAGCCGCAATTCGCCGTGACAGATGGCGTGCCCTGCCTCAAAGACGACAATCAATTCAGAAGTATTGGCCCGCACAGCACGGCATTGGGCATTTATCATGAATACGACGTCGCTCCGAAAACCCTGGCTTTGGTCGGTCCGTTCCTTCAATCGTCAAGTGACAAAACAGCCAATATCGAGTGGTGGATTTCGCAACCGGCAACCTGTTCGCTGGCATGGGGCGAGACACCGGAAATGAAGAATACCGTGGGCAATTTCAGAGGCTTGGGCCGCTTCAACACATTCAGCCTGACCGGCCTCAAGCCCGGCCGGACGTACTACTTCAAGATCGTTTCGGCGGATGCTTCGAGTGCAGGCGCCGGGCCAGCTGCGCTCAAACCGGATAACGCTACCTTGACGTTCAAGACAGCCGTCGCGCCGGTTGATCCGCGCGTGTACTACGTGGCGCCGGACGGTAAAGACGACAACGACGGCCTGAGCCGCGAGAAGGCCTTTCGCACGATATGCCGCGCCGCGGACGGCGTAGGGCCCGGCGACACGGTACTGATTGCAGCTAGCGATTACCCAGAAAATGTGCGCATTCGCGCCGCGGGAATCCCGGAGCGGCCGATTACCTTCCGTAGCGTAACGGGCGAGAAGGCGAACATGCTAGCCGGTAACCTCCCCCGGTCCTTTGAGGTCATCTTGAAGCCTGATAACCGCTTTGATGGACTGTATTTCCAGGAAGAGGGATTCTGGCGGGAAGGTTTCGTCGTGCGCCAAAGCCCCCGCATGCAGATCACGCGTTGCCTCAACACCATGGTGGACGCCAGCGAAAGCCCGGAGATGCTGATCCGCAACTGCGTGCTGCACGGGGGATGGAACTCGGTTACCCTGAACCGCTGCCCCAATTCGCTCGTCGAGAACAACGTTTTCATCATGACGATCCTGCGGCAGCTCGTCTGCAATTCGCCAGCCAAGGTGTACCGAAACGTCTTCTGCGAGTGCGTCCGCAACAAGACCTCTCAAACGCTCCTGGAGCTTTCCGGGGACGTGAGGGAGACGGACAATTGCTTCTACCTGCGCTGGCCGGAGGAAGAGAAGCTGGCCGTCAACAACTTGCCGTTGCCGATCTACCGTACCATGACCGGCTCCAATGCATTCGCTGCCAATCCTATGATGCCCGGCACGCCGGGCCGCCTTCAGGGCTGGCAGCATAGTTCCGACGAGGATTTCGACAAGTTCTTTACGACCAATCCGGAACTTGTCGCGCGCAGCATCGGCCTCCAGCCAGAAGCGTTCGACGATTTCCATCTGAACGTGACCGACTGGCCGTACGATCAGGCATGGGCGGAGGAGTTCCTCGCGGCCGAGAAGGCCGCCGCGGCGCTGGCCAAGGCCGACAAGGATGGCGAGGCATTGGCTACCTATACCAATCTGGCGAAGAATATGGCCATGAGTGAGCGGGTGAAAGCGGACCTTTTGGAGAAGGCGTCGCTCTGCGCCCAGAGGCTTCAGGATTACGACAAGGCAATACAAATCGCCAAAGATATTCCAGTGATCCCGCTTTCGATGCACCGCCAGATGCAGTTGATGCTGGAACAAGAAAGATATGACGCCTTGCTGGCCGCTTTCACGCAGAAAGCGATGGGCGGGCGGAGTTTCCACAAGAGCTTCATATATCCTGAGCAGGAAGACGTAATGGCGGACCTGTACTACTATCGCGCCCTCGCCTACATCCATACGGGAAACCTAAAGGCAGCGGGAGCAGACTTGAGGGTCATAAATGACAAGCGCACTCAGCTAAGCTACCGGTCCGGGGAGGCGATTCACGACCTGACATGGCTGCGTTTGGGTGATTTCTATCGGAAGTATCTGCAGGACGATGATAAAGCTCTCGAAGCATACCTCAACGTGTGCAACCGCACGACGTGGGCTCCATGGGGAACTCCGGATAAGCCCGTTCTGACGGGTGCCAGCGAGACCCTCGCAAAGGCCACCGAGGCTGCATGCGACATCCTGCGGAAGCAGGGCAAGCTCGACAAGGTGAAGGAACTTAAGTCCAGCCTGGCGAAGGCTCAGGCAGACGCCGCGGCAGCACTTCGGAAGGATCGATAGAAAGTATGGCAGACCGCCAGAGTATTCCTTTATAATTTGTCACTACTGTCCCGTTAAGGTTTTAGGAAATTGCTGTAAACCAAATAGATTCAAGAGGTTGTGAGAAAAAATGACTGTGATCGATTTCAACTCGCTTATAAACTTTTGCCAAATTACTTTCATGGAGACATTGAAAGGGCTGGCCAATGCACATAGGGCGAATTGTTTTCTCACAACTGATAGACTTTCTGCCAAAGCGCGAATTCGACAAATGCGTTCGCCGATACCGAGGCAACTATCGGATAAGAACTTTTTCCTGCCTCGATCAGTTTCTTTGTATGGCTTTTGCACAGATAACATATCGACAGAGTCTTCGCGACATCGAAATCTGTTTGCGAGCAATGCAATCCAGACTCTACCATTGCGGCATCCGCGGGAAAATTTCTCGCAACACCTTGGCAAAGGCAAACGAGAGTCGAGACTGGCGAATATACGCCGACTTCGCACAAGTGTTGATAAACATCGCTCGAAAGCTCTATACGAACGAAGACTTCGGCGTTCAACTGAAGCAAGTTGCTTACGCTCTGGATTCAACAACCATCGATTTATGTCTGTCACTTTTTCCATGGGCAAAGTTTCGCAAACACAAAGCCGCAGTCAAAGTACACACGTTAATGGACCTGAGAGGCTCTATACCCTGTTTTATCCGCATTACAGACGGCAAAGTACACGATGTAAACATCCTCGACGAACTGGTTTTGGAACCTGGTTCATTCTACATAATGGACCGCGGTTACATCGACTTCGCTCGCCTTTATACATTCACTCAAAACCTTTCATACTTTATTACAAGAGCCAAGAGCAATTTCGATTATCGTCGCCTTTACTATCGCAAAGTCAACAAAACCACCGGTTTGCGATGCGACCAGACGATAAGGCTCAACGGCTATTATGCATCGAAGGATTACCCTGCAGTTCTTCGTCGAATCAGTTACTTCGATGTCGAGACCGACAAAAGATTAGTTTTTTTAACAAACAACTTTACGCTGCCACCTTTAACAATTGTTCGACTTTACAAATGCCGCTGGCGAATAGAAATTTTCTTCAAATGGATCAAGCAGTATTTGCGTATCAAAACATTTTTCGGCATTACCGAAAACGCGGTAAAGACTCAAATCTGGATTGCCCTCAGTGTTTACGTTCTCGTAGCAATTATCAAGAAAGAACTCGAAATCGAGTTGAGTTTGGGCGAAATCTTGCAAATTCTCAGCATTGTACTTTTCGAGAAAGTACCTATTACACAAGTACTTACGAAAAATCTGTCGCAAAACGATTTTTTTCAGTTTCATAACCAATTGTTATTATTCGACTTATAACGGGACAGTAGTGATAATTTGTATATCATTACCAAGGCCAGGTATCAGGATAGTATTGCGTCCAGTAACTGCAAAGGATATTGTAATCCTTGAGATTCACCTTGCCATCGCCGCTGAGGTCGGGATCGAGCGGATGGCCCACGTCGGATTCTTTTAATAACCACTCATTTGGTACTACATCATGAAATTGGTAAAGCTTTGTTATGTTTATAAACATTAACGGCTAATTCCAGCGCGCTGTTACGCCACCAGTACCCTTCTCCTGAGTCGCAAATTGTCAAAATTCTTCGTCAAAACCTTGTCTCCAAAAAGTCACTACAGATGCTGATTTTGCTTAAATCGAGACCGAAAAAATGTAGATTATTCGGCCACGGACGCAATTTTCAAAAAAAATATAGGATTCAATGTCCGATTCGGTCCGGGCTAAACAAAGTTCTCAAGAGCCACTCCTTCATTTATACTCAATACGACCGCTGGCATTGAGACTTATAAAAAGCCTACAATCACACACGCCTCAAGGCCATATTGACTGCCTTCAGGTCAAACCTTTCAGGATCAAAATCCTCGCCCACCCACCCGCGATAATGCTCATAATCCTCATGCTCAAGATCACCAAGGGCCTCCAGCAACTCCTCATAGCCCCAGAGCCCTCCGCAATCCTCAGGAGGACATGCCCTCTCACCCGCCAGACACCTCGGATACTTAATCCCAGGCTCAGGTTCAATCAGGTCCTCCACCAGAATTTCATGCTGCCAGCAGTCACCAAAATCATACTTATATTCAAAAACATCACCCTCACCCACGAGTTTAGCCAGACGAAATTCCTCTTCATTGTTCATATCAGGCTCATCAATATCCTCATACATCTGCTCAAGATCCCTATACTTCTGTCCCTTGATCAGGAACTCATGCAAATGCGAATTCGTCCATCCCATTGCAGCCTGAATCATTAGATGCAGCCTATCCAGTCTAACCTGCCTTCTAACCTGGAGCCTCCGCCATATAGCAGGCTCGATTTCCTGCAGCGTGATCTTCAGTTGATATACCTGAACATCTGCCCTCACCATCATAAATCCCCATTACTTTGGCGTATTCAAACCACACTGGACAGCTGCTCCTGACTCATCCAAAACAGCTTCCTTGCCCCGCAGCAAACACCCGGTAATTGTCGCTGCAGTCAGACCTTTCTCCAGCACAATCTGCCTCTTACTCTGCATAAAATCACAAGCACTGACAATGAGCCTGCCGCCATCAGCACGAATACAAGGCCTTCCTTCATCCTTAGAATCCCAGCCTGCAAAATGACATGCACTCAATATCAAACTGCTCGGACCCTTCTTCACTACCTGCTCTTTGGTCTCAGGCACAGGCCAGAATCCACAGTTACTCAACTTCACAGGCCCCCTATTATCCTTTCCAATCTCAATTGTCCCCATAAACTGGCCATTGACAAACTGCACACCCGCATGTCCCTGAACCTTATCCACTTGAACAGCCACTGGACAAATATCTGCTCCTGATTGAGTAATCACAGCATTGCCAGGGCCATGTCCAAAATCATCAAAATGAAAGCCAATAAGAGGAAAAATAACAAAGCAATTAGTCATATACTCCCAGTCGGTCTTGCCGATCTTGAATCCAATAAGATTTTTCTCCAGATAGGCCTTGATATTGCCCCCTGGATACTTTGGCTTCAGGGCCATCCTGGTCCAGAAATTCGGATTAAAATGCACATTCTCAATCCTGCCAATATCTGTACACTGGTCAATAAACACCCCAATCTTCAAAGGACATGCAAAAACATTATGTATGATATGGAGTTCATTCCACTTTGTGCCAAAATCTAGGGCCTGATAAGGATTTGTAATTGTAATATCCAAAACCTGACACATCTCCCCATCACCCCGGATAGTCCAGGGATAAGCCACAACATCCGGCAGTGTTTGCTCTGGATAATGAATAACAAGGTTTCGGATTACTGCATTGGGCTTCAATGTCACAAGCGGCTCACCATCAGCTTTGCCCTTACCACCATATGCTAAAAGAACAGTTCCAATAGGATGCTCTGAATGAGGGACTCCGCCAGATGCACCACATAAAGTTACACCCGGAGGAACTGTCAGAGAACCATCCAGTCTATAATGACCAGCAGGCAGGTAACAAATAGGACTCTTTGTAACTGCAGCATCCAGTGCAGCCTGCAATGCAGTTGTATTGTCGAATTTGCCATCGCCAATAACACCATACTTTTTGGCGTTGACCATCTCTTTAGTCAGTTTATCTATTGGCATTTTATCTGGAGCACCTTGTTTTATCCCAGGCTCACTCTTTATGCCTTCTGCTCCAAATACTAATCCCATTGTAACAAGGAATAATAAACCACTTTTCACCCAGATCCTTTTTTTCTTCATACTTACCTCTTTCCTAAACTAAAATTCTATAATCACAAAAAACATCGTCACCTTATACCCGGTTTTCTCCTTAATAACCGCAAGTTAGCAACATCCTCTTTATTATATGCCAACAGAGTAACTTTTTATAAAAAAAGAAGCAAGGACATCTGCCCTGACACGGCTGTTTCTCGTGTTATCGGAATTGGTGGGAAAAGTGAGAGTTTCACGAGTTTACAAATATAGTGAAAAAGCCCCTGTGGTGCGGAGGGAGAGGAGAAAGCGAGATAAACCACAGAGGCTTAAATGCGATCATGGATAATCTATAATTAAATTATTCTTACGAACATGTCAAGTATTTTTTAGGTCTAATTGAATCTCATCTTATATAGAATCTGTATATCTCGTTCGCAATGAGGGGATTTGAAATCGGACATTGAATCCTCCACTGGTCCGATATTTTTTTGAAAATTGCAATATTTAGCCAAAAAATGATATATATTGGACTCGATTAAGGCAAAATCAGTGTCTGTGGAGACATTTTAGAGACATGAATTGTGACGGAATCTTTCACCCTTTGCTACATGAAGTAGCAGTTGTATTATTTAAAGGTCAGGGATGAGCATCTTCAGTTTGGCCCCTGTGATTGCAGGGGCTTTTTATTAGGTGTTTTGAAACTGACAAGACCGGCCCATAATGCTTTCCAAGATGCCACCCATGGCACCTGATCAGCGACAATTATTCTTACCGTTCAACGACAATTAAAATTACCGGTTTTTTTTTAAGACCCGGTAGGCTATCTGGTTTTTCCTTATGTCAAGGAGATCCAGATGGTTACGGATAGTCAGGTAAGAATACTCATGAAGCTAGTCAAC
>JAOUFU010000282.1 GCA_029858035.1 Phycisphaerae bacterium | reverse complement strand
AAATAGTCTGTCTCGAATCGCTCCCACCCTACGGCGTTTGTGCCGGCATCGGTGATAACCAGGTCTTTTGCTTTCTTGTCCACTACTGTCAACAGCAGATGCATGGCATCGTTGCAAAGCCATCTGCCCGGCTCGGCACAAATACGGCAGGAAACATAGGGGAACAAATGGGTCCTCACAGCCTGGGCGATCTGATCAGCAAAATCCTGGATGGCAGTCGAGGGACGCTTGTAGTGGCGGATCCCATGTATCGGAAGCGGAATAATGGTGTCGGGGGAGCTTTTCGGTGTGCCGTCCGATTGCAGCCATTCGCCCTGGCTCGGCCAGAATCCGCCGCCAATGTCAACAAACTCAATCATCGACCTCTGTTCGGGGATCATTTCGCTGAGAGTATTACCCAGTCGGGCTATGAAGTCCACCTGGTTGCCCGGATCAAGGTTCCAGCTTGTATGAAACTGGAGTCCATGAACAGATACGTGGCTGCAATGTTTCGCTTCATCAAGGAATTGCGACAGGTTCTCCAGAGGAATTCCAAACTTGCGCCATAGCCCATTGCTGTCTGTTGTCAGTCTTACACCTGAGCGAATGTGGGTGTCCTTTTCCGCTGCTATGCACTGAAGACGTTCAAGTTCACCAAAGCTGTCAATCAATACGGTTGTCCGATCACGGCCTTCGACAGCCAGACTTAGTTCTTTGTCCGTCTTGCCGGGTCCGCTGAAGACGATATCAGTGGCACCACAGTCGAGAGCAATCCGTAGTTCCACCCCACTAGAAACGTCCAGGCCCAATCCCGCGTTTACCAACGCTTTGATAATCTGAGGATTGTTGTTGCTCTTCATTGCGTAATAAATACGCACATCAGGCAGCTCATGACAAAAAGCCTCGGTGAATTGCTCCGCCCGCTCGAGCAGAATGCTTTCTTCTACGACATAAAGAGGAGAACCATGCCGGTGAGATGTTTGCAGAAACACGTCTCGCCGTTGCAGAAAGCCCTCTACAAAGATGCTGATTTCGTCCGGATCGAGCACATCTGGTTTTTGTCTGGTCGTTCCGCCGAGCGGTTTCAGGATGAATTCACTGTCGCACATACCTGTGTCTTCATTTCGACCTTTAGCCTGGAGGTGATTTCAACGCACTCCTTTTCGATGTCCCCAGAGCCTGAAGGTTTAAAAATCACATGACCCAGAAGCCGGGAGTCATAGTCTTCGGGCGGAAGGACAACTCGGTGGCCCGAACTGCGTTTTAGGCAGCATTCGATCACTCGATGATCCTTGCGCAAGGCCGAAGAATCAATGAAGCTGATTTCACCACTATGCGTTGCGAAGAGGCGAACGCCAACCAGGGACCTCCACTTCGAAGGTTTTGGCAGGTCCAGGGGGCGCATCTCGGCAAAGTCGAGCGTGCATCCAAGAATGTCCATACCGCAGCTTTTCAACAACAGAGGCGGCAAGCAGTCGCCTCCGGGGCGAGGTGTCATTTCGATCATAAGTGCCTGATTGTCCCGAATGACAAAATCCAACATGCAGATGCTCCGATCCAGTCCCAAAACTCTCGATGCTTTACACAGTTGGCCACGAAAGCTCTCATCGTCAAGCTCTGGTGGATGCTCAGGTGGCATGACATAAGCCAGGGTCGTCCCAAACGATTGTTCCTGATCGGGTATCTGCCCGGCGATACGGAGAATTTCCACATTATCCCCCTCGACCACAAAGTCGCAACTGTACTCGCTTCCCCGAACGAATTCGTCAATGACGAAGACCTTGCGAGGATCAATTTTCTTTCCATCGAAAAGATACGGTGCGTACATTCGCCGATTGACGTGTTTGGCCAGTTTGGACTTGAGCTTGCCAAACGCATTTACGCATTCATCCTCGTTGGAACACAAGAAGACAAGCTCGCTGCCGCTGCCGGATAGGGGTTTGAGCACACCGGGGCCTTTTATTCTGCGCAAGAAATTCACCGCATCGGATGCATTACGAACAAGCTCGACATCCGGGCATGGCAGCCCGGCTTGTCGCCAAACCTGCTTGGAAACGTACTTGCTTCTGCACGCAGCAACAGCTTCTGCCGAAGGATAGGAAAGCCCAAACTCCCGCGCAAGAAACGCAGCCAGGGACATCGACTCGCAGTCAAAGCAGGCAATCCCGCTCGGTTCCATTTGCCATCGATTTAAATGCCTCCGTACCGCAGCAGCGACCTGTTCTGGCCCGCTTAGATCGCATACCAACTCCACGTCCGGACCGGGCCGAGGTTCTGCGGCCTTCGCTCGCTCATTAACATCGGTTATGAAGACCGCTCTTTGCTGAAATCTCCGATTAATGATGTCGATATAATCAGATGTTGTACCCACAACCAACACGCGTCTATTCGGCATGTCCCGCCCCCCTCAGTTCCAGGTCTTCCGAAGCCTGAGTTGCGACCGGACAATTTGAAAGCATGTACAAAGGTCTTGGTGTAAGATGAAACTTCTGCTTCCAGGAAAAATCTCCGCACAGAAAGTCTATCAGATTAAACCGTTCCCGGCAGCCTCGCTCCATGTGGTACAGGTTTATCAGCTTTGCCACTCCACGATAGTCACGATTCGTGCCGCCTCCGAGTAAAGTGTAATCCCCGCGATAAACACATCCTATGTCAACAGCGGCTATATCTCCGTTGATTATAATGGTTGTTATGCGCAGCCATCCTTTCTCATTAAGGTAGTGCATCAGCGCGCGGAAACTTTCCAGAAAACGCAGGTCGTAGAAATATGAACGTTCGCCGAAGTTATTAACGTTCAATTGCACCATGTGCTCAAAGTCTGACATGTCGTCATTGCGATAAAACGCCCCCGCCTGTAATGAAGCTATTTCACGCTTTATGTTTTTTGCCGACTTTTTCGAAAACTGCTGGAAATAGTTCTCGATATCATAGTCGTAATCCGGCGGCCTGAACATATACCCAACCTCGTCAACAACGCATTGGTTTTGGAATACGGATTCTAAAGACGGCAGTAAATATCGAAGGTAATATGGGCCTGAACAACGATTTAACATGTCGCACAATATTCCGTTGCCGCCCGGAACGCGATTCTGCTCAAGCCAGGTCTTGCCCTGCCAGGTCTCCCCGGGAAAGTAGCCATAGCACTGGGTCTCCTCTATCCAACTGAGAGGTAATAGTCCGGCGAGTCCCTGAGCATGCTCTCCAACGATAAAATAAGGCGGGCGCTGAAAATGCCCCTGGAAGCAGGCACGGAACTCCCAAATGTCCCATATAGTCTCCTCAGGGATTGTACGTTTCCAAATCTCCTGGCATTCATCCAGGTCGGTGACAATGCGAGAATCGTACACGGTTCAAAGCCTTAGATTACTATGTGTGATGCTGTGAGAACCTGCGAAGAATCTCTGGGCAAAGTCAGCAACTATTTCCGGATCGTAAGGCTTACAACTGAAAACATCCAGATAGACAGTGTTTGTTTTGTTGGCAAAATGGGCGGAAATGAGCGATGTCTCGATAAGCTGCACCATCGAGTAGCCGGCCACCCGCTCATCCTCGCCGAAATTAACGACTGTTGTCTCACCGAATCTTTTCATCTCAATCAAGTCACATAGCTCGACCACGAATTGCTGAATCCTTTCGGCACTGCGAATCGCATCGGGGTCGCAATTGTAAATATCAAAGCTTGATGCGATACCCCACGCAGACTGCTTAACAGCCTGCTCAACTATGGTTTGCGTTTCCAATTTTTATCTCCTTACCCGACTACACGGTGGTTGGCTAACGAACCTGACACGGTATAGCCATAACAATTTTCTATATCTACTTGCAAAAATTTCCACTGGTTTCTGCTGATGGCAGCGCCTCCTGAATAAAACGTCCCAGGCTCGCCGCCATCGCACCTTGTAGCGAAGCAAACGCTTCGTCAATGTTCTCATCCTGTGACCCTATCGCTGCAAATGAATAGTAACCCGACACAAAACCTGTGATTGCACATGCAATACGACGCAAAGCAGGCTGCGGCAGCTTATGTTTGATTACGGACTCCAAAAGATCTTCGATAAACTCAAGATATTCAGCAAATGGGGTCTCGATACCGATGTAGCAGTCCTGGAGAATCAAATCGCTCCGGCTCTGGAAGTAGAGCACGAAATCTTCCCAGCACTTGCTAAAGAACTCAATATGTGCTCCTATCAGGCTATAAAGCAGGCTCTGAATATCAGAAGCATCTCTGCACTTGTCCTCAATTGTCGCCACTAGCTCGCTCAGAATGCTCTTAATAAGCTCCTGGATAAGCTGGGACTTACTCTTGTAATGGTAATAAAAGGTGCCTTTCCCAACATCTGCCCGTTCTGAAATTTCGTCTATTCGCGCGAGATCCATCCCTTTCTCGGCAAAGACGGCTCTGGCGGCTTCCAGCAGCTTTTGGTGCGTATTTTTCGTACGGCGTCGCTGACGAGATTGTCTCTTTGGCGTTTTCGAAAGTCTATTTTTCATAAGCTTCAGGACTCGACTATTCGGTCGATATTGACATTATCGTCAGTTTCGACTAAGCAGTCAAGTAAAATCTTTCGGATCAGGAAAATTTTTTTTCTTTGCGCCATGCAGAATCCGTGCGGTTAGAAATGAAAAGGACACTTATGTATAGTTCAAAGTCAAATAATAAAATCTCTGTTACCACAATTTTTTTGTTTTGAGGCATCCTGTTACGATATATCAGCCAACGTAAACAGCCTAACCGACGGCGCTCTGCAAACCGAGCACTCGGAATTCAGCACAGAGTACGCAGATAACTCGGATATATACGTAACGGTCCTTAATCCCACCGTTGAGGGACAGCTTGTTTACTCCACCTTGCTCGGCGGTCCCGGACGCGACGTCGCGGAAGACCCGGTCGTTCGCAATGATGACAAAGTTAATCTCCTCGGCCTGAGCCGGTCGGCTGATTTCCCTGTTACCGCCAACGCATATCAGGGCGAACTGCTGGGATGACCCCCGATTACGAGCGACTTTGCAACGGCAAAACTGCTGAAGAGCAAAAGTTGGCTGAGTGCATGTCTGATGCTCTGTATTTGTCTGTTCCCGAAGATATAAGAGACGAGGTTTATGATTTGCTTGATGCCGAGGATAAATGAACTACAGACACCTCTCAGAATTGTCCAGGATTAAACATAACTTAAAAACTACTGGTGGTACGACCTGTGGGGAGGGTTGTTGTTTTTCTTGTCTGATTTATATTAGGATTCAATACACATCGGGCAGTTTTACCCTGCTTGACAACATCACAATTTATGATAGAGTGGCTTTGAATTTCGATGGGAGTTCCGAATAAAGAAGTAACTATCTAACAGGAAGGTAATCCATGAAGAGATATCAGTTGTTAATCCTTGCATTATCGTGTACTGGTACTTTTGCCGGTACGACCTTACACGCAAAACCTGCCCGGAATCCCATCATCTGGTCGGACGTCCCGGATCCTGCGGTTGTCCGCGTAGGCGACACCTATTACATGAGCAGCACCACCATGCACATGAGTCCGGGACTGCCCATTATGAAGTCCAAGGATCTGGTCAACTGGAATCTGATCGGCTATGCCTACGACCGACTGATCGAAAACGATGCGATGAACCTGGAAAGCGGTAGGAACTGCTACGGCCGGGGCTCCTGGGCCAGCAGCTTGCGTCACCACAACGGCGCCTACTATGTGTCGACGTTTTCCAGCACGAGCGGCAGGACCCATGTCTACACGACTAAGGACATTGAAAAGGGCGATTGGAAAGAGATTTCGTTTGCCCCGTCACTGCACGACCATTCCCTATTCTTCGATGACGACGGACGTGTCTACATGCTCTACGGCGGCGGCAACCTTCGACTCGCAGAACTGGAACCGGATCTGTCGGGTATCAAGGAGGGCGGCTTCAACGAAGTGGTCATCAGGAACGCCAGTGCTGTGGCCGGTCCCAATATCGGTTTGCAGGCCGAGGGGTCACAATTACGCAAGATCAATGGCAAGTATTATGTCATGAACATCACGTGGCCGCGGGGCGGCATGCGCACGCAGATCAT
>JAOUFU010000281.1 GCA_029858035.1 Phycisphaerae bacterium | reverse complement strand
GGATATATCGATGAAAAAAATCGCGGAAAAACGGCACTTGAGCTTTTATAACGTTCGAAAAACTCTTGAAAAAATCCAACGGATTCTTGCGACGGCATGTAGCGAGTACTCTGGAAATTGATTAATCAATTATAAGAAATGAGAGTTGATAATCGAGAAACGAGACAAGAGAAATGTCGACATACAATGTTTCAAAAAGTTTTAGATGGCGGGGAAAGCTCACCGATAAGGTTGTGCAGGTATGCAGGATGTTCGGCCTGACCGCGGACAGGCTCACCCAAAGATGTATCATTAACAATTGCCGGTTGGAAATCAATGATGGTGACATCGTTTATATCACGGGTCCATCAGGAGCCGGTAAAAGCGTCCTGTTGAAAGAGCTGGAAAAAGCCGTCCCGGCCTCTGAAAGGATAAACCTGGCTCGAATAAAACTGGCAAAAGACAAGACCTTAATCGACTGTATTGACGCTGATTTACTGACAAGCCTTAGAATGCTCAGCACCGCCGGGCTAAACGATGTCTTCTGTATTCTCAATCAGCCGGCCAATCTGAGCGAGGGCCAAAAATACCGGTTCCGTCTGGCAATGGCGATGGCGGCGAAAAAGAAATTTATCTTCGCGGACGAATTCTGCTCCGAATTGGACCGCATTAACGCCGCAGTAATTTCATATAACATACACAAGTTCGCAAAGCGAACAGGAACGACATTTATCCTGGCTTCAAGCCATAGAGACAATCTGCTCGATTTGGCACCGGATGTTCTGGTCGTAAAGGAATTATCCGCAAAAACGCAGGTCATCTATAAACAAAAGAAAATCTAAAGATGCGAAGATGCTCACTATGTAAAAAACTGCAAATTGTCCCCGGCTGCCGGGATGACTACGAAAGGCTGGCACATTATCACTACCGTGACAGTAAACCTGGGTCATACACGGCCATGTTTGCATTAAAAACCGCTCAGTCTGAGGGATTGCGCCGGCAGACCGTGGGAGTTATCGTCTATAAAATGCCGACTCCCGGAGCAGAGCTTCGAAACCTCGCCACAGGCGGTTTATTTGACGGCTTCGACAGGTCCACGCAGTTAGTGCTTCTTAATAAAAACATCCGCTGCATCAACCGGGTCATTATCGATCCGAGATTCCGCTCTCTCGGCCTGGCGAGCAAGCTGGTGCGCGAAACGATGCCAAAAATCAATGTTCCAATCATCGAGGCGATGGCGGTGATGGGGCTGGTGAATCCGTTCTTTGAAAAGGCGGGGATGAAGGCTTTTACGGCAAAGATACAGTCGCGATGCGTCCGGCTTGTCGAGGCCCTTAGTATGGTCGGGATAGAAAGGCAGGAGCTGATTGATCCACAAAAAGCGCAAAGAAAACTCGACCGGCTGCCGGCGGCGAGAGCCGAATTTATTGAGCTTGAGATTTACCGGTTCCTGCAAAGCTATGGCTCGGCCCGCTATAGCCGGGCGGGCCTGGAGCGAACGAGATACATATTGGGCAAGCTTACCGCAAGGCCGATCTATTACATCTGGTTCAATCCCAAATTGAAGTTACGGACAAGTTGAAGGGTAAGACGAACATGACAAATTCGATTCAGTCAATCGCATTGGATAAACTCGAAATTCACCCTGATAATCCCAACAAGCAGAGCAAAGTTAATTTTGCAAAGCTGGTTCGCAATATAGAGCGCACCGGCAGATACGAGCCATTGATAGTCCGGCCGTGTCCGGATAATGAAGGCCGTTTTCAGATAATCAACGGACATCACCGCTGTCACGCTTTGGCCAGGCTCGGCTATGAAAAAGCTGATTGTATTGTATGGGACATCAATGACGAGGAGACCGACATTCTGCTCACAACGCTCAATCGCCTTGGCGGCTCAGACCAATTAGACAAAAAGCTAAAATTGCTGAAACGGCTGAACAAAAGGTTGGAGTGCCATGAGCTTGCGAAATTCCTGCCGCAAACAGTAAAGCAGATTGAACGGCTCACCCATCTGAAAAGGCCAGGCGCACCTGCAAAGATAAGCGCAAACTCCTTTGCGAATCCGCTGGTATTCTTTGTAAACGACACACAGCAGCAACAAATAGAAAAAGCGCTGTCACTGGTGGAAGGGCCAAAAGTCAAAATGGCAAAGGCAGCAAGGCGGGCCGCCGCTTTGGCCCATATAGCCGGATATTTTTTAACCGTTCAAAAATCAAATCGGAGATTTACAAATAATGGCCAAAAGAAGAAAAAAACTGAGCAAAAAGCAGCTTGCAGTAATAGATGACTTGTTCAGCGGCGGGCTTGACGAGCAGGCGGTTCTGGAAAAGCACAAGGTAAACAGAAACATATATAACAGGTGGCTGGCCGACGGGCTCTTTGTTTCCGAGTTTGACAACAAAATCATTTCGGCCCATCGTCAAAGTGTTGTTTTAATTGCAAAGTACGCTCCCCTGGCGGCGGCAAAGCTGGTGCAGCTCACCGAATCGGAGAAGGAGGAGACCGCCCGCAAGGCCTGCATGGATATTATCTCATTGCCGGCGCTTCACGATAAAAGGAAAGTCCAGCCGGGCGAGCTACAGACCACTGAAACACAACTGCCACAGCAGTTAACAGAACAGGCCGCCGGCAGATTGCTGGCGGCTTTAGCGGATGAAAAAAAATGATGGATAAATTTGATATTTCTGACATTATCAAGGTAACCAGCGGTCCTTATTATACTTTATGGCCGAAAAGTATAATAAGAATCCGAAAATTAAAGTAAAGTATAATAAGACTTAATGTCTTTTCTATAAATAAGTTAGGACAGATCAAAATGGTAGCAGAACGATTTTAGGTTGATTCACCTTGATTTATTATACTTTTTCAGTATAAAGTATAATAAGATTTTCACAAGTTATCGGAAGTATAATAAGCATGAAGAGTTCTGATATTACGGAAAACAGTTTCGGACATCTTGTGCCGACAGTAGCTGGACAAATGGCATTTGTTCCGGATAATCTGCCCCCCCAGCTACAATGGTCTTCAGATCTGGTTGCCGTCTTATCGGACGCGGACCGTGCCATAGGTCGGTTACATGGGATAGGGCTCAATCTTCCTAACCCCAACCTGTTAATAACTCCTTTTGTTCGCAGAGAAGCAGAAATGTCCAGCCGTATAGAAGGTACACAGGCAAGTATAGAACAGTTGTACTTGTTTGAGATGGAAGATCGGACTATCGAATCGAAAGTTCCGGACGTCAGAGAAGTTGCCAATTATGTGCGTGCCCTTGAGTATGGGCTCAAGCGAGGCAGCGAGCTGCCGGTATGTCTGCGGATGTTACGGGAGCTCCATGAGATTTTACTTAAGGATGTTCGTGGGGAGCAGAAAGCGCCGGGGCAATTCAGAAGAGTGCAAAATTGGATAGGTACAGGGAGATGTCCCATTGAGCAGGCCGGTTATATCCCGCCGCCTCCTGAGCAAATGATAACTGCCCTGGATGCGTTCGAAAAGTTTATCAACTCTCCGCTCAACAGTGTGCCGGTTTTAGTATGGTTGGCACTGGTTCATTATCAATTTGAGGCGATTCATCCATTCCTTGATGGGAACGGAAGGATTGGCCGATTACTCATTACTTTGTTGATATGCATTAAAGAAGTTTTGGATAAACCCTTATTGTACCTTAGCGCTTATTTTGAGCGCAACCGCCGGGAGTATTACGAGCGTTTGTTGCAGGTTAGTACACATGGTCGATGGACCGAATGGATATTTTTCTTTCTTCGCGGCGTTATCGAGCAATCGAAGGATGCTTTTGAAAGAGCGAGACAGTTGATGGGTTTGCAGCAAGAGTATCACAAGATAGTACATGGTGCAAAAAGGTCTGTGTTGCAAATCAGGCTGGTCGACCTTCTTATTGAACGTCCTGTTGTGACAACGGTGTTTGTGGGTAAGTACTTTGATGTCACGTATGCGACGGCGAAAAATAATATTTCAAAGCTTGTCAAAATTGGGATTTTGAAACAAGCTACGGGTGCCAGGCGCAACAGAGTTTACATAGCTGAAGAAGTTCTAAAAATTATCACTAAGTCTTCTTTCAACGATTGAGAATCGGAGGAAGGACGATTAAAAACAATGCCTTAAGGATTAACAGGGAGGAAACAAAGATGAGTTCACTTTGTAATACTCGGCGTGATTTTCTAAAGGCGGCAGGCGTTGGGGCGGCAGCACTGGCGATGCCTAATTGGCTGGGGGCTCGTGCGAAGACACAGGCCGGCAAACCAAATATCGTGGTTATTCTTGTTGATGATCTTGGTTATGGCGACTTGTCAAGCTATGGCGCCGAAGACCTTAAAACGCCGCACATCGACAACCTCGTCGCGAAGGGCATGAGGTTTGATAGCTTCTACGCCAACTGCCCGGTCTGCTCGCCGACCCGGGCGTCGCTATTGACCGGCAGATACCCTGACATGGTCGGCGTTCCGGGGGTCATCCGCACGCATCAGACAAACAACTGGGGCCATCTTGCTCCGCAAGCGGTCCTGCTGCCGAATCTGCTCAAGCAAGCAGGCTATCATACTGCCATTGTGGGCAAATGGCACCTCGGCCTGGAGCCGCCGAACATCCCCAATGTCCGGGGCTTCGACCACTTCCACGGCTACCTCGGTGACATGATGGACGACTACTACAACCATCGCCGTCACGGCATAAACTACATGCGGTTAAACAACAAAGAAATCGATCCCAAAGGCCACGCAACAGACCTGTTTACGCAGTGGGCGATAGACTACATCAAAGAGCGTTCCGGGTCGAAGAAGCCTTTCTTTCTATATCTGGCTTATAACGCACCTCACACCCCGATTCAGCCGCCGAAGGACTGGCTGGAAAAGGTTAAAAGTCGAGAAAAGGGTATAGGCGAGAAGCGAGCTAAACTCGTCGCCCTGATTGAGCACATGGATGATGGCGTCGGCAAGGTGATTGCATCGCTGAAGCAGTCCGGTGTGGAGGAGAATACGCTGGTTATCTTTACATCTGATAACGGCGGGCAGTTGAACGTCGGGGCCAACAACGGCCCGCTGCGGGCCGGCAAGCAGGATATGTATGAAGGGGGTATTCGTGTGCCAATGTGTGCCGTCTGGCCGGGGATGATAAAAGCCGGCTCGCGCGGGGACCGCATCGCCTTGACTATGGATTTGTTCCCGACGATTTGTGATGCGGCGGGCGCGGCGGCGGATTATGAGATTGATGGCCGAAGTATCCTACCGACGCTGCTCGGTAAAAGCCAACCTGTCGAAGAACGTTTTCTGTTCTGGGTGCGTCGGGAAGGCGGGGATTACGGAGGCCGGGCCTATTATGCCGCGCGCTATGGCGACTTTAAACTCGTGCAGAACAGCCCGTTCGAGCCGCTGCAGCTTTACAACCTGAAAGACGACCCGCAGGAACAAAATACGCTGGAAAGAAAGCATCCGATGTATAACAAACTTTTCACCGCCCTGCGCAACCACGTCATCGAAGCCGGCGCCGTGCCCTGGGAGAAATACCCCGTAAAACTAAATAGCTAATCCGAAATTTTTGAGGTAATGGTAAAAATGAAGAAGAGAAAACACATATTGAGCAGCTTGTTATTTGTGGTTCTGCTGTACTCGGTTGTTTCAACTGCTTCGGCGGATACCATTCTGGTCGAGGCTGAGAGCTTTGAGGATGTTGGCGGCTGGGTGGTGGACCAGCAGTTCATGGACCAGATGGGCTCGCCTTATCTGTTGGCCCACGGTTTGGGGATTCCGGTAAATGACGCTGTCACAAAAGTACGGTTTCCTTCAGCCGGCAAATATCGCGTGTGGGTACGCACTCGCGATTGGGTGGCCCCCTGGAAAGCTACCGGCGCACCGGGCAAATTCCAATTACTCATCGACGGCAAACCACTCGAAACTGTCTTCGGCACCGAGGGGGCCGACTGGCGCTGGCAGGATGGCGGAACGGTAGAGATAACGAACAAGCAACCTAAAATCGCGCTGCACGATTTGACCGGCTTCGAAGGAAGATGCGATGCCGTCGTTTTCTCAAGCGATACGAACTTCACACCGCCAAAAAAAGGT
>JAOUFU010000280.1 GCA_029858035.1 Phycisphaerae bacterium | reverse complement strand
CTTCCTATCCTACTTGGCTACTATGAATGTTTCAATCAGACTTTTTAATTTTCCGATATCCAGGTCCCGCTCGTATAAAGGTTTTTGATTTTCCTGATATATGCCGATATTTTCTTCAAAACTATTGTTATCCTGGTTTATATAAAAGATTCCAAGCGGGAATGGTCCATTTTCTGTTGCTTTCTTAAACGCCTCATTTCTGTTGGAGGGATCATGTGAATCGTTAAGATAGTAGGAGTTTTTCTTAAACCATTCAAAAGTGTTGAGCTTGTTAAACGATACACATGGCTGAAATATATCAACCAGAGCGTAGCCTTTATGCTTGACTGCCTGCTTTATAATTTCCTTTGTCTGCTCTGCGTCGCCGGAGAAAGCCCTTGCGACAAAAGAGGCATTCAGAGCAATAGCAACCGCGAGCGGATTGAACGGCTCAAGAAACACCCCGGCAACCTGTACCGGTGTCTTAAAGCCTATTTGACTTGTAGGTGATGCTTGTCCTTTTGTCAGACCGTAAACCATATTATTATGAACAATATTTGTTATGTCCGGATTTCTGCGTATCGTATGTAAAAAGTGATTGCCGCCTTCCCCGTACATATCGCCGTCGCCGCTTTCAGCTATAACAGTAAGAGCAGGATTAGCTGCTTTTATTGCCGTCGCAGCCGGCAGGGCCCGTCCGTGTAGGCCGTTGAATACGTTGGCCTTGAGGTAATGAGAGATTTTTGCCGCCTGGCCTATACCGGAAACCATTACAAGGTTTGTCGGTTCAATTGTTAACTCAGTCAGAGCTTGTTTTAGTATTTTTAGGATGGGAAAATTACCGCAACCCGGACACCACGCTATATCAATGTCGGCCATATTAGAAATTTCAGTATCCATAGCTCTGTCTCTAATTCAGTAAGTCATTCAATTTTTCCATTAATTCTTCTACATAGAAACTCAGGCCGTCATATTTTAGAATCTTGTCATTAATCTCGATGCCTGTATGAAGTTTTATTAATTTTGCGAATTGAGCTGTGGCGTTGTTCTCAACTATTATAATTCTCTTGGCTTTTTTAAGATAATCGCTCGTTTGTCCCGGCAGAGGGTACACCTGCTTGAAGTGCAGAAATGCCGTGTCATCTCTGCCGAGATTTTTTACGGCCTCTCTTACGACGTTGTACGTCGAACCCCAGCATACTACCAGGTTTTTATAATCCTCAGGGCCGGATAATTCGGGCGGGATTGTCTCATTTTTCAATAGTTCGAGCTTTTTCAGTCTTTTATTAACCATCTCGATTCTTAAACCGAGGTCTTCCGTTATGTGTCCGTCCTCATCGTGCTCGTCGCTGTCAACGGCAACCAGCCCTTTTCCATAGCCGGGTATTCCGCGGGAGGAAATACCATTATCCGTCAATTGGTATCTTCTGTAATCTACATCGGTTTTGATTACGTGTTTCTCGATATTGATGTCAGACAAATCAGGACAAGCGGTATTGTAGTAAGAATCCACAAAATATTGGTCTGTGAGTATGAAAACCGGTATCTGATACCGGTCGGCCAAATTAAATGCTTTCTGGGTCAGGTAAAAGGCATCTTGAATCTCTCCGGGTGCAAGCAATATTCTGGGAAATTCGCCGTGCCCGGCATAAAGGGCCATTTCAAGGTCGGCCTGTTCGGTCCTGGTGGGCAATCCTGTTGCAGGGCCGGGTCTTTGGGCAAGATGAATCACAATCGGGCTCTCAAGCATACCGGCCAGGCTGAGACCTTCCGTCATAAGGGCAAAGCCGCCGCCAGATGTTGTGACCATCGCTCTTGCACCGGCGTACCAGGCCCCGACGGCCATATTTATTGCGGCGATTTCATCCTCAGCCTGCTCGGCTATTATACCGAAATCTTTTGCGTGTTTGGCAAGAAATACCAACACTCCCGTTGATGGAGACATGGGATAGGCGGATATAAAGTTACAGCCCCCGGCAATAGCTCCAAGAGCTACGGCCTCAGCACCGCTTACAAGGATTTGGTCTTTAATATCGGCATCGTCGTTAATATCAAATTTGATTTTGGATGAATCGGTTAAACCAACGCCGAGATTGAAACCTTCCTTCACTGCGGCAAGATTCTTTTGTATGACGTCATCGGTTTTTGAAGAAAAGAATATTTTCACATACTCGCTGACGGTATGCAGTTCAATTCCAAACAAACCGGTAACTGTCCCGACGGCGACAACGTTGGAATAAATTTTGTTGCCGATCTCGGTAGCTTTTTTGGTGAACGGCACATCAATAAATTTGTACCTGGTTTGGTCGAAATCGTCGGCTATGGTTTCTTTTTCCGCCAGGATAATTGTCTGAGGAGAAATTCTTTTTTCAACGTGTCCGACAGCGCCCTTGTTAAGAGAAATAAGAATATCAATCCGGTTTACGCAGGCACTGACAGGCCCTGATGATACCCGTATTTCGGTGGAATTTATCCCGCCGCGGACACGTGACATATATTCTTTTGTTGCGAAAACATTATAACCGGCGAGCTTGAAAATTCTCGTTAAGAGATACTCGACGGTTTGGATGCCCTGCCCTGCCTGGCCGCATAAAACGATTGAGAGGTCTTTTCTCATTATAAACATTCCTTTATAAACAGGTAATGTTTAATAGTCTTCCAGATGAAAAAACTCGGCATTCTCAAGCCATTGTTCCGGACGGGATACAAACTCAATTATATTGTCGAGTAAGAGGTAATGTTTATTTTCTTCATCAGCCAATATCAAAAAAATCTCTTTTTGATATTCTTCTGTCACCTCGTCAGCTTTTCCCGTGTAGAAGTCCCGGCTCTGTTTCTCAATATCCTGGGCTTTTTTGTAAAGCTTGGTTTGCTCAATATCAAAATCAAAACTTTCACCGGATTCTTTGATTTGAACAAATATGTTCTTGGCATCGGTCAGGATTGTAGTCTCTGTCATATGTGGCTCTTTGATTTGCATTCTCTCTATGACGTTGTAGTGCTTGACCTCTTCGTCCGCAAGCGTTGTCAGGATAGTTTGAAGGCCTTTGTTAGAGGTCTGCCGAGCCAGTTGACGATAATAATCTTCACCGTTTTTTTCCATCTGCATTGCATATTCAAATATATTTGTCATGTCTTTCCCTCAATTTAATCTGAAATTACACATTTAACGCATTTCGTAACAATTTTAACCTTTTAATTTAAAAAATAATATCAAAATCTCATACGAACCATAACTAATTGAATTTTCTTTCTACCAATCTTGCCACCGGAACCACCAACAACTCAAATTATCGCTCGTTGAAACACTTTTGATCTATTACTTTTACGTACCTCAACCATTGTCTCGGTCTGAAAACAAATTTTTTCTGTAATTCCTAACATTATCCGGCCCAAACCTTTTCCAACACAAATATACAAAACCTTTGTGCCCGTCAAATCAGACACCAGCAAAGTGACTCTAATAAAACAATGCTGACGGGAAACATGGCCTCACAAGGATTTGCTGCGGAGAAGCTTATGAGAAAACCCCGAAGTTTGAGAAATTTAGTGCTTTACAAGCGGTCCTTACAGAAGTAGAGTTTTAGGTGCCGGAATACAAAAAAAGGTGAGAAAAAATAATCAAAACTATGCCTAAACGACACAGCTTGTTGAGGCAATCAAGGTGCTCCAGAGTTAAATACTTTGTTAGCCCAGTCAAGAATCGCGTGTGAGAACGATCTCGCGGCTGAAAGGAATCAACCATCGAGTAAATCTGTGTACATCCTCGGTTATTATATACAGGCAGGGGACGAGCACGAGAGTTATGCTTGTGGCAAATAGAATTCCGAATCCGAGCGAGATGGCCATCGGAATCATGAATCTTGCCTGACGTGACGTCTCAAAAATCATCGGGGCAAGTCCTCCGAAGGTTGTCAGTGTGGTCAGCAAAATGGGGCGAAAACGTCGCTGACCGGCCTGGTAAATGGCCTCAAGAGCAGAAGCGCCTTCTCGCCGGAGCCGATTTGCGTAATCTATCAGGATCAGCGAGTCATTTACCACTACTCCGCAGAGAGCAACGATGCCCATCATACTCATCAGAGACAGCGAATAGCCCATGAGCATATGGCCAAGCACCGCTCCAACGATTCCGAATGGAATCGCGATCATCACAATTATCGGCTGGTAATAGCTGCCGAACGGTATGGCTAATAGCGCATAAATAGCAAAAAGCGCAAATAATAAACCAGTAAACAACCTCTCAGTACTTTCTCTCAAGTCCTGCTGGCGTCCTTCCCAGCGATATGACAGTCCCGGGAAATCCCTCATTAGCTCAGGCAAGACCTCAGATGTAAGGGTTGCCATCACCTGGCTGGTTTGTGAGATGGGTTCCACATCAGCCGTCACGGTGACCGTCCGGCGGCCGTTACGCCGGTTGATAGTAGTGTAAGAACGTCCCGGTTCAATTTGTGCTATTTGGCCCAGCGGCACGTCTGTGCCCTGGGGAGTGTGAATCAGCAATTGTTCGATGTCATACTGACGTACTCTTTGTTCGCGAGGCAGACGCACCTTGACCTTGACTTCGTTACGTCCGCGCTGCTGACGGACGGCCTGGGACCCATAGAAAGCGTTGCGCAGCTGCCTGGCCAACGCCTGCTGGGTCAGCCCCAGGCTGTGTCCTTCTTCGGTTAGACTGAAGTCGAGCTGCCGTTTACCAGGAGTGTATCCATCGTCAATATCTTTGACATTTGAAAAGTCCGCCAACATGACAGCCAGGGCCTCACTTGCCCGGTCGAGAACGTCAATGTCACGGTGACTGAGTTCAATTGTCAGGGCTGCACCTGAGCCGGGGCCGCCTCTGTCCGACTCGAATCGCAGACTTTCCAGGCCGGGGACAGGCCCTGTACGCTCCCGCCACAGACGCGTCACTTCGGCGGTAGAGACTGGGCGAATGTCAGGATCAGTCAGGTAGATCGTGACTTCGACCACATTCTCGTCAATTAGTGAAAAAATGCCCTCGACCAGCCGCTCAGACCCATTTGTCTTGGCTGTATGCTCGGCAGCGGCAATCAGCTTTTGGCAGACCTGTTGGGCTTTTGTGATTGGCGAGCCGTAGGGTAAGGTGGCTGTCACAACGGATGAATCCGATTCGATACGAGGCATCAGGATAGTGCCAATCCGCCCGCTGGTAACATAGCCCAAAATCACAATGAGTATTGCTGAACCAAGCGCTACCGTGACAATGCGGAAACGAATACATAATACGAGGAACACCGCGTATGCTTTGTGGATAAACCATTCCAAACCTCTGCTGAAGGATTGCTGTAACATTCCCAGAGATCCGGCCCGGGTCGATTTGCGTTTTTTGCCGTGGGCTAAATGACACGGAAGAATAAGCAGTGCCTCCACCCATGAGATGGTAAAAACCGTTATGACTACAAATGGTATGACACGCCAGACCTTGCCCATAATTCCGGGGATAAAGCAGAGCGGTAAGAATGCCACGATATTAGTCAGGATGCTAAAAGAGACCGGCAGCAAAACATCACGGGCGCCCATAATCGCGGCCTGCATCAGGTTCACCCCCCTCTGGCGGTATTCATAGATGTTTTCGCCGACCACGATGGCATCATCAACCACGATGCCAAGGGACACAATAAACGCAAACATAGACATCATATTTATCGTGACGTCCATAGCCGGCAAAAACAGGAAACAGCCCAAAAACGAAATCGGAATACCCATAGTGACCCAAAAGGCAAGACGGAATTCCAGGAACAGCCCCAGTAAAAGCAACACCAGCGTCAGGCCGTAAAAGGCGTTTTTAAGCAGCAGCTCCAGACGCTGACGGTATATCTCAGATCGGTCCCTGTTAATGACCCAGTTGATACCGGGCGGGAGGTCTTTTTCAATCTCGACCATAGCGGAACGCACCGCATCGGAGACCCCGATTGGAGTCTGATCACCCACGCGATACACGGCAATCCCGATAGCTTGTTTCCCATTATAGGCGGCGTAGCGGTCCTGCTCCTCAAAGGTATCTTTTATCTTTGCGATATCTCCAAGGGACAGCACCGATCCATCGGCAGTGGTGATAAGCGGAATGGTTGC
>JAOUFU010000279.1 GCA_029858035.1 Phycisphaerae bacterium | reverse complement strand
CATTTCTCAATCATGTTAATCTGCGCAATCCTCAGAACCGCCATTTCCACCGGAACAAAAAACCGCATTTTCGTGTCCCGAAAAAAAAACCAACTTGTCGCGGCGTTGCCTCTGGCGAAGCCGGAAACAAACTCGAAGACGCGCCCGTGCCAGGCTTGCCCGCCATCAGTGTGGCGGATCAGAGGCAAAAAAATGCTGCCGCGTCTGACAATTAACCCCCGGCGTAGTTTTATCCACGCCGGCAAAAATACTGCTGTTTTCTACAACCTGATGGAAAGCTGCAATAGATTGTTGGTTCCAAGCGTCATTAGTTATCAGAATGTAAGCAGATGTAAAGCTGCTCGCCAACTAACTATGGGCACGGTTCATTAAATTTTTTCAAACGAAAGGAGACTGTTATGTTAAGAAGAATCATTGTTACCGCTATGGCTGCATGTATCGTGGCTATGCTGCTCGTAAGCCAGAGTTTTTCAGCAGCGGGAGGCGCTGGAGGTGGAGGCAGAGGAGGCAGAGGACAGCGTGCTCCGCGAGAAGGAGCTGGGCAAACGCAAAGAGATCCTGCGGAGATGCAAAGGATGATGACCGAACGGATGAAAGAACCACTGGGTGCCAGTGATGAACAATGGAAGGATATCCAGCCTCGGCTGCAGAAGGTCATGAATTTGAGCCGCCAGATCAATGCATCCGGGCGCGGGATGATGTTTGGCGGACCCGGAGGATTGGCCGGCCGAAGACAGCCTGGAGGACCCGGCACTGCGGATCAGGATGCAGGACAAAGAACCAGACCGGGACCGGGCGCGGGCCGGGCACAGACTGAACAAAGTGCCGTAGGCAAAGCTACTCAAGAGCTGCAGGATGTGCTGAGCAATAAAGAGGCAAAACCCGAGGATATCAAGGCCAAGCTCACTGCCCTGCGCACGGCTAAAGAAAAGGCCCAAAAGGACCTGGCCACAGCACAAAAGGAGCTGAAGGAAAAACTGACGGTCAAACAAGAGGCGATCCTCGTATTATCCGGGTATCTGAACTAACGGATTTTGAAAAGCCGCTGTTCGTCGCTCTGGCCCTGATATAGAGCTCTTACTCCGGTAAATGAATGCACTTTGCAGGAGCCGCTCAACCGCTGCATGCATTCTGCAGGTAGCTGTAAGAATGGATCCGGGTGGGGCTGTCCTTTGTGAAAATTACATTGCACAATGTAAAAAAAATGATGGACGGTTAAATGGTTAGATGCGTTTATGCGGGGATTCAAAGTTCAAGGAGGCAAATTCTCCGGGGTAATTCTTGGCGGCTGTGTCGTATGCTTTGGCTGCGGCGGGTATCGGCTGGAACGTTTTCTGCGTTCTTGTTCTTGCCCGGCGGGTGTTGCCTGACGCCTGGTTCCAGCGTGCAATCACGGAGATAAGCCGGTCGATGGTGGTGACGGCGACGGGATTTCTGCTTCTGCGTTTTGTCGACCCTGAGTATGAAACTCCTGCTGCGGATGCCTTTGCGTGTAAACAGCTTGTGCACGGGCCGTTTATGGGCGGCGGATTGTGGACTGGTATCGCTGTTCCACTTATCGCTGTTGCCGGGGCGCGGCCGGTGCTGGGGATTGCCACGGTTGCGATTGTTTTATGGTCTCTCGTGCTATTTTATCTTCGGCCTGGCTTTCCCAGGGGCAAGGCGGGATAATATAGAACGCAAATGAAGAATGGCCGTTGACGGTAAAGAGATTTGTGTGTAGAATGCCGGCTTTGGTAAGAGAAGGGGCAGGATAGCTTTATTGTCTGTCAAAGTTGTTCGTGGTGAAAGTAGCTCAGCTGGTCAGAGCACTGGATTGTGGATCCAGGGGTCGCGGGTTCAAATCCCGTCTTTCACCCTTTTCGGAGGACCTCCCAAATGCTTTTTTTTGTGTTTGGGAGGTCCTTTTTTGCAGCAATTTCTCATATATGGGCTTATTCGCGTAAAAGTGCAATTAAGGTCAAAAGAGTATTTTGCATTTGGTTGTTGCGATGCCATGTGTTATAATACTTATCACGGTTGCTTTAATATGAAGCTGCATCTAATGGAGGATATGCACAGGGATTGATCCAATTGGAGAAAGATAGAAATGAACGCGAGAGTACATCTCAATATATTTCGGATTTTGTTGCTTTTTGTGTTCTCAGTGGCTTTGGGGTCGGTGGTGTTTGGCGAGTCGATTGAGCCGTCGCCATACTGGAAGAACCAGATTTCTTTCCCGGATGAGCCGTTTCGTGTGGTGGGGGGCTCTGCCAGCGAGCCGGACTGGGTGAAGTTCACTATCATCCTATCGCCTTATGATGCCAATGTAGTTTATTACCAGGACTGCCGGGAGTATACCTTCCACTACCATTTCGCGACGGAGCTGCTGGATCCTTTCATCGATATGAACACGAGCGAATATGACCAGATTACGCTTTACGAGGATGGTCAGCGGGCCGTTCTCGGCGCGGTCATCATGCCGCCTACGGGGGGGTATCCGACCCCGCCGGCTTTGCCGGAGTACGGTATCCAGTTTGTCCGGCTTGACCCGTACACAAGGGAAGAGATTGCTGAGATGTTCAACATCGTCAAGGCAAGCGTTATTGCCGAACCCGACGTGCAGGCATTCTACTTTCCCACCTATGAACAAGCGGCAACGGCGGAAGCGAACCGGGAGTGGTTCGAATCGCAGGGTATTGAGCTTGGTTCTACAGGGCGCTGGGCCCAGGGTAATGCCTGTTACTCAGAAGGATGGGCGCTGGGCGAGCTGAAATTCTTTGCAGGTAACCAAATTGCGCGTGCATACCTGGCAGGTGAGCTGCTGCCGAGCGACATTCTTTTGACGGACGGCGTACCGGCAGAGGTTCCCTTTGTTGCAGGTATCATTACGCTTTCACCATCGACGCCGAGTTCACACGTGGCCATACTTGCAAAGACTTACGGTGTTCCCTTTGTCCACTTGGCACTAGCGGAGGATGCAAACCGGGCCCAGCAACTGGTTGGGCATAAGATAGTCCTGCGTGGTTACTCTGCGTTCAATGGCATTGAGGTCAGGCTGATTGACGTCGAAGGTGTTCTCGATGAGGCAGAGATTGCCGAGATTCTGGCTCTGAAAGCGCCGCCTGTTTTGGATATCACTCCGATGGCACATTACGGTGCATACAGCGCCTCTACGGAAGGGCTTTCGCCAGCGGACATTAAGTATTTCGGGGGCAAGGCGGCCAACTATGGAATTATACGGAACGCCATACCGAATAAATCGCCTGTTGCGCTGGCATTTTCGTTTGATTTATGGAATGAGTTTCTTGACCAGACGATAGCCCCTCGTGCAAGCGTAATAATTGAATCCGGTGGATATCTTCTCTTCTGGGCTGATAATGATGAAGATCAAGGGCCTACCCACACGAACTTCAAGCTCGATAAAGAAGGCGAGTATGTCGGCTTATATGATGTGGATGGAGCTACATTGATTGACGGCCTTAGTTTTGGTCCACAAGGTGAGGATGATTCTTACGGTCGGCTGCCGGATGGGAGCGACAACTGGATTATCTTTGATAATGGTACAGCGACGCCGAACCAGCCGAACTTCGGCAGCATCGGCGGGCCGACTCAGGGCTTGTTCATTAACGAGTTCATGGCCGACAATGACAACACCATACAGGACCCGGACGGCAGTGGGGGATACCCTGACTGGATTGAGCTATATAACGCAGGTCCAAACAGCATTGATCTTGGAGGTATGTATCTGACAGATGACGCGAACGACCCGACTAAATGGATGATTCCATTTGAAATAAGCAGCGGCACGCTTCGTGAAGAGATTAATAAGCGGCTTTCGGGCCATAGCTATCCGCCGTCCGATATGGCGGCACTGTCAGCGGACCTGCGTACCATAGGTCATATTATCAAGAGCACGGGTATTACAAGCTTTACACCTTTGCAGATAATCAATGTCGAGAGCATTTTGCTGGATTCTCAATATGGATTCGATGTAAATAAAAATCTTCGTTTTAGAAGCTCGACCAATGTTGAGGACAGTAATCACTTCACCGCGGCGGGCCTGTACGACAGTTTCAGCGGATGTTTGGCTGACGAGTTCGATGGAGATGACGATGGGCCGTGTTTGTGCGATCCGTGCGAGCTTAATGAGCGGGGAGTGTTCAGAGCCATTCGCAAGGTGTTCGCCAGTTTCTATAACGACAACGCGTACCTTGAACGGCTGCGTCACGATGTGAACGAGGCCGAGGTGGGGATGGCTCTGCTGGTTCATCACTCCTTTACGGACGATTATGAGCTGGCCAACGGTGTAGCGACGTTAGAAAGGAGGGGAGGGACGAGCCGCTCCATTATGCTGGTCACGCAGGACGGGGCGGTACCGGTCACCAATCCTCTTGACGGCTCCATACCGGAGGAAGTGAGCGTTTACGCAAGCAGCTACGGGACATACCTGACGTTTATTCGCCAGTCGAATCTTGTGCCGCTCGGCGCGACGGTGATGGATTGGCAGGATGACTATATCGAATTGTGCCAGCTACTGGTTTCAGCGGCCGTGGAATTTGAAAATATTACGGGCAAAAGCAAATACCTGCTGGACTTCGAGTACAAGAAGGTTGCCCCCGGCGGGGCGGCGATACCGGCGGGCGGATTGGTTGTTAAACAGGTCCGGGAGATTCCGCTTCCGGATTCTACGGAGCGCATTACACCATTTCTAATCAACGAACCAGTAGAATTCTGCTCGTATCAAGGTGAATGCAGCGATATTTTTGCCAACCATCGTCTTAAATCACGGTGGCTGTTTGAAACCCGAAATATTTGGCTTGCCAAGGAAAACCTGGCGGATTGTTTTTATACGTCTTTAGGGCTGGAATACCTGGCGGACAATCGAATTCTCAGTATTACGGGAGAAGTGCCACAATTACCGAAGGCTTATCATAATTTTAATGGAACAGACAGAACGGATGACGGCTGGCTGATGCATCACCTGGCCAACCCGCGAGGGTGCGAATTACATACGGAATATATACCGACCGAAGTCAAAGTCGACGAGAATCCGATTTTGACGCTTAGGGACATTGAGTGGCTGACCCTTGGAGTTGAATATAACGAGCCTGTTCTGACATGGGAGTATACGGGGCCTACTACCACTACATCAGACTTGATTTGTCTTCTCCCCTGTCTGGAGCCACAAGCTGGTGACCTCCTGCAGCACCGCTCGTTTGCCGAACCAAAAGGCATCTCGATATCAACTACCTTCTATTGGCCACCGGACCCGGGTATGGCCGCCGGTTATACGGCGCCGCTGTCACGATGGGTCGAGACGGTCATTGAAGGTTACACGAGCGAGCCCATCATCCTGCACGGCTGGTACTCTCAAACCTACCGGCCGGAGCATCATAACTTTGCCGAGCACTTTATGTTTGAGCCGAGACTGGAGCCTGGAATATCCCAGCAGATTCTGGACGAACTGCGAGCGAAGGATATTCGGCTGATTCACTTTTATTATAACTTTGGCAGCGGGTGGTTCAGGACCTATGGTTTTGATGACAAGCCTTTTTACCCGGCCGATATTGACGGAGACGAGGACACGGATTTTGCCGACTATGCCATGTTGGCCGGGCGCTGGCAGGACATTGTCTGCGATGAGTGCGGCGGGGCAGACCTGAACGGCGACGGGCGCGTGACGGGGGAGGATTTGCGAGAGATGGCCTACAACTGGCTTGCCGGTGTTGAATAGTACAAGTAGTGCGAAAAACGCAGGCTACGTGACTACTTTCTTGTTAATTTACTTCTCAATTTGCCGCCAAGCTCGCCGCCAATCGCTCCATATGCAGCATACATTACTATGGATACGATGAACGCCAAAACGTTTGTGTAATCATTCCAAACGTTTACCCTGTTAAGAGTATGGCTGCCGTAAGAGATATACAATGGAGGTGAGGCAGCTAACCACAGCAGTAAAAAGACAGCAGCGGCCAAGGCACCAGCCAAGACACTGAACTTTTCTATTGAAAAACCTGCTATTGTTCCGAGTAAACATGGGAAGAAGCCGCAGATGACCGCGACAACAAGAGCAAGTGAAATTACGGCAAGAGT
>JAOUFU010000278.1 GCA_029858035.1 Phycisphaerae bacterium | reverse complement strand
ATTCCGCGAGCTTCGGCAATATGCCGCAATACCGTCACATAAACTTCTCTGGCGATGAGAATGCCCGCTACCGACCAGTGAATAATTGCCAGAACAGCCGGGCCGAAATTGAAAAGCTTAGGCTCGCCGATTATCGCAAAACATACAAAGGCACCACAGACGAGGACTTTGTCGGCCAACGGGTCCACCATTCGGCCGAACTTGCTGGTCACATTCAACCTGCGAGCTATAGTGCCGTCAATCATATCAGTCAGGCCGGCAACGACAAAAAGGATAAAAGCAATGTCAAGGTAGCCCGGAAAGGGCAATTCGCCGTGAGCATAGCGAGGCGGTGAGTAAAGGATCATAAGCACAAAGATGATGGCCAGGACAAGCCGGCCAAATGTCAATATATTCGGTATAAGTCTCAACATAGCGGCAAGTTTACCCCGTTAGAAATTCTATAACAAGGAATAATCCGGTCCAAAAGGGGAAAATTCCAAGGGGGCACATTTCGGATTTAGACATAATTCAAGACTCCATTTGCCGAACGAGCAAGTCATAGTCTTTTGTGCCAACAACTTTTGCATCTATGAAATGACCGGATTTTGCTGAGCAATTTTGTATGATGCAGATGCTGTCGATATCGGGTGCCTGACCATAAAAGCGTCCCCGGCCGATGCCTTCGTCATCAACAGAATCAACCAGACAAGTAAGTTTGCCGCCGATTCTTTTTTTATTTTTGGCAAAGGCGATTTTCTGCTGAGTGAGCATCAGCTCATCAAGACGCTGCTGCTTTACCTCTTCAGGTACCTGGGCGGACATTTCGGCGGCACCGGTTCCGGATTCGGGATAGAATTTGAAGCAGCCGAGAGCATCGAATTCAACCCATTCGATAAAATCCAGCAGCTCGTCGAACTGCCGGTCGGTTTCTGAAGGGAAGCCGACTATTACGGTTGTCCGCAGCAGGCAATCGGGAATGGCCGAACGTAATTTTTCAATCAGTTGTTGGAGCTGGTCCTTGGTATCCGTCCGGCGCATAGCTCTTAAGATTTTACTGTTTACATGCTGGATTGGGATATCGAGATAGTGGACGATTTTTTCGCTTGTCGCAATGGTTTCGATAAGCTTCTCATCAATACCTGCCGGGCACAGATACATCAATCGAATCCATTTGAGTCTGTTAATTTGCTCAAGGGTCTGTAGCAGCTTGCACAAACCATTTTTAATTTTCAAATCCCGGCCGTAGTGTGTCGTGTCCTGCGCGATTATATTTAATTCGATTGCTCCTGCCGAAACCAGCTCGGCGGCTTCAGCCAGAACAAGCTCCTCAGGCTTGCTTCTAAACGAGCCTCTGATTGCCGGTATGGTACAGAAAGAGCATTTATGATTGCAGCCCTCGCTGATTCGCAGGTAAGCCCGGTGTCGTGGACCAATAAGCAACCTATCTCTATCGTCACTGATTTTATGCGGCGACTGAGCAAGGAAAGTTGCGGGCTGTTTGGAGAGAATAGTTTTTTTGATTATCCGAGCAATGTTATCGCGCTGTCCAAGGCCTACAACTGCATCGATGCCGTCAGCCTGGTCGAAAAGCTGTCGGCCTAATCGTTCAGAGAGACAGCCCGCAACAATTACTTTTTTTACAGCACCATTGAGTTTGCAGTGGACGGCGTGTTTTATTGCTTCGAGCGCTTCGTCTTTGGCGGGAGCAATAAAGCCACAGGTATTGATTACAACGACATCAGCATTTTCAGGCTCTGCGGCTATCAGAAAACCGGCCTGGGCGATTTCAGCCAACATTTTTTCACTGTCGACAATATTTTTTGGACAGCCCAGAGCCACAAAACAAATTATTGCATTATTCTGCTTTTTTTTTGCCATAACCCGATAAAAATAGCATAAAAACGCGGGTTGGTCAAATGTTAATTTGGGTAATTTTGAGGTGTTTTTTTTGGCTAACTTTTTTCGAATATGCTTGACGATAAAGAAATAAGCAATACAATAAGTGCGTATACCGTCTTTGTTTATATTGAAAACGCTTAAAGATAGCGTTGAAATTTAGCTATGCGCAAGTCTATAACGACGGTGTGCAATTATGAATAGCTGGCGGAAAATTAGCTTCAGCCAAATGCTAATCATGGCTTTGGTTTTGGGAGTTGCTCTGTGGATTGGAGGTTGCGGAGATTTTCTAACCGATAAAACCGCCGGCAGGGAATCCACTAATATCATCAACGACCTTGGCAGAGTTGAGACAACCACCGAACCCAACATTCCAATGCCCAGTATTTACAAAGGGCCGCCCAAAATCGTCGAGCAAGTCGTCGCCGGAGCGCCGGAATTCAAATTATTCTACTTTTGCCGGCACCTCTCCGCCCCCGAGCTGGAAGCTATTGTCCATCAACAGTTTGCCACACTGATTTTCAACCAAAAAGGCCAATCAACTGCCATGAAGGATTACACTGTCAGCAGTGTTGCTATCACTAACCAGTTGATAGTAAGATGCCCTACGAGGGAAGACGTCGATGCGGTACTGGAGCTGTTAGAACAGGTAGACATCCCGCCGATTCAGGTCAAAATAAGCTGTCTTATTTCCGAGGTCTATGCGGACAAGACATTAGACTGGGAAACCACCACCGCTATTAAGGAAGTGTTCGGCGAGAGTATCTCGGCGATGCCTTCAGCCATGCCTTTTGGAAAAGATGTAGTCCAGTGGTTAGTGGAAAGTGATCCTCTCGCTGCTTTTCCCGGCGCTTCAATGAGGGAATTCGGCCGCGCCAAAATGGGTCTTAACGTTGGCTATCTGAATGATAAATTCACGGCTGTTGTGGACATATTAGAATCACAGGGTTACCTTAAAATCCTGATGAATCCCACACTTGAAGTCATCAACGGCAAAACAGCAAGAGTCTCATCGACTCAGAGGGTACCGGTCGACAAGATATACCTTTCAAGCACGCAAGACTATTTTTTTACCTCTAAAACCGATTGGGCAGACATAGTCGACTCGCTTGAAATCACTCCGCACGTTTTTGCAGATGGTTACATAGGATTGGAAACCGACATCGTAATCGGATCAAAGCTGACCCCCGAGGGCATAAAGCAGCTGCCCATCGTCACCACAAAAAAAATCACCAACAAAGAAAACCGCATCAGGCCCGGTGAAAGTCTAATCATAGGCGGCCTCAGGAAGAGCGAAAGGCGCGAC
Organism: Phycisphaerae bacterium; assembly: GCA_029858035.1. Taxonomy (GTDB): domain Bacteria; phylum Planctomycetota; class Phycisphaerae; order Sedimentisphaerales; family Anaerobacaceae; genus CS2-K091. The sequence continues at coordinate 2,910 of JAOUFU010000278.1, read as the reverse complement.
GTCGTCCGCGGCCTGCCATTCTTAAAAGACATACCCCTGATTGGCATGCTGTTCTCCGGCAGAGATTTTGAAGAAAGGGCCGTGGAGACTATATTCATATTAACTCCGACATTCTCCACCGGCGGTATCCCAAGGGATGAAATGACGGAAGAGGTCGAAAGAAAACATGAGTCTCCTGCCGGAAATTCCTTTACGGACCCGCTTGATATGTTAGAGGGTAAACGCGAGAAAGAGAGCAAAACCAAGGATGCTGAAAAGGCCCGCACGGAGGCCGAGGCGGAAAAAGCAGAGGCCCGTGCCGCTGTCAGAGACGCTGAGGATCGAATCGAGAGGGCAACAACCGAGGCCGAAAAGGCAATAATAGAAGCCGACAAAGCAAAGGCTGACGCTAACACAGCCACAGAAAAAGCTGCTGTCGTCGAAAAGCAATCAAAGGCTGAAACTGCAAAAGCAAAGGCTGATGCCAACACAGCCATAGTAAAAGCCGCTGCCACTGAAAAGCAGGCACAAGCTGATGCGGCAAAAGCAAATGCCGATTTGCAAAAGGCAACGGCCGAAGTCGCACAAGCAAAGGCTGATACGGCAAAAGCACAAACCGCAGCAAAAACCGCCACAGAAAAAGCTACTGAAATTGTTCAGCAGGCACAAGCACAAATAGAAAAATTAAAAGCCGAGCTTGAAAAGTTAAAGGCCGAAACCGAAAAATCAAAAGTCGATTTACAAAAGGTGACGACCGAAGCCGAAAAAGCAAAAGCCGACGCAGAAAAGGCGGCAGCCGAAGCAGCTAAAGCAAAAGCCGACGCGGAAAAAGCCAAAAAAGAAGCAGAAGCAAAGGCAAAAGAGGGATCTGCTGAAGAAACAAAGGAAGCAACTGAACAGGCAAAGACGGAAGAGGCCAAAGAAGAAGTTAAGTCACAAGAAAAAAGCTGAAGCGGAAACCAACAAGACCAAATAAAGACAACAAAACAAATGAGCTATCCGGCTAAATTAAGCCGTTATTTTCCTTTGGTGTTGAGTTGTGTGTAAGTTTCCACTTTGCGACATATTGCAAAATGGTGTGTCTTTCATACCTTAGTGGCATTATTAATATTTAATCTTTGAAGGAGTGTCATCTATGGACAATTTCGATAACAGCAATGCTTCCGGCAGCCCAAATCTCAATCGGCCAATCCCCTTAGGTGAAGACCTCGATAAACCGATTCCCTTTGATGACGGTACGGGCGATGCGAGTGTTTCACATTCGCCACTGAGTTTGGGCGGCAGTAACACAGCGCAAGCACCCAGGACTGTGATACCAAATCCTGCTGTGTCAAAAACGGCTGTGCAAAAAACTGAGATGCCAAAGATTGCAGCGCCAAAACCGGCTGTACAAAAGGTGGAGACAAAAAAAGTTTCCACTAACCGAATCACGGGCGTAAAGACTTTCTTTACAAAACTGCACCCTGGCGCCATGGAGTTTCTTGATGAGCAAATCACCAAATGGCTAAAAGGAAATCCCGGCGTTGTGATAAAACGAACTAACACGGTAACGGGTGATATCCAGGCCAAAAAGACCGAACCTAATATCATAATTACCGTCTGGTATTAACGGCCCAGCAGCTTCTGATAAGAGCAAATGTGCATAAAGCCGCACGTAAAGGTGGAAGATCTTCGCAGCCCGGCTTCTATTAACCTACAAATATATACAACTTTGTTCCATACAACACTGTTATCATCGATAAGAAACCGCAGAACCTTCCCAAATCATCAAAATCAACCACACAACTTGTATTCCACAATATGTTTTGTGCTGGGACTTGAAGTACAACCTGTTATATGTAATAATAATGGTTTTTCGAGGTTCTTGAATAAAGGAAGTAAAAAGTGTCGCACAAAATTGTGTCCAAAAAACAGCTCTCAGAGGATGTTTTCACCGCCGAAATCGAAGCCACGCTGGTTGCGCGAGCAAGAAAGCCAGGCCAATTTGCCATTATTAGTATCAATAATGAATATAGCGAGCGGATTCCCCTGACAATCGCCGATGTCGACCCCCAAAGGGGCACTATTTGCCTAATCTGGCAGCGTGTCGGCAAGACTACCGCCGAATTGGCCCAGATGCGGCAGGGCGATGAAATTGCTAATGTCACCGGCCCGTTGGGCAAGCCTACCCATATCGAAAATTTCGGCACGGTTGTCTGTGTGGGCGGTGGTATCGGCAATGCCCCTTTGCTGCCTATCGCGAAAGCCCTGAAAGGAGCGGGTAACACAATCATCAGCATCCTTGGAGCAAGAAACAAAGAGTTACTTATTCTCGAAGACGAGTTTGCCAAAATTTCCGACGAACTGATAATCACGACCGATGACGGCTCTTATGGACGGAAAGCTCTGGTGACCGAACCTCTTAAAGAGGCGTGCATGAGAGACAGGAAACCAGACCTGGTTGTTGCAATCGGCCCGGCCATAATGATGAAGTTTTGCTGCGAGGTGACGAAGCAATTTAACATCCCTACACAGGTCTCGCTCAACACCATTATGGTTGATGCCACCGGTATGTGCGGCGGCTGCCGGGTCGAATACGACGGCAAGCCTAAATTTGTCTGCGTTGACGGCCCGGAATTTGACGGCCATAAAATCGACTTCGATTTGATGATGAAAAGATTAAACGCCTATAAAAATCAGGAAAAACAGGCCTACGAGCAGTACAAAAAACACAAATGCAAAATCGGCCTGGACAAATAGAATATCGAGGATGGACTTCTTTTAACGTTTTATTCAATTACTAATAAACCAATTAATAGGGATTTTTTACAGTGACGGACAAAGAAAGACAGGAGCTTCTGGAGCATTTACTAAAAAAGCAGAAAACCGATAAGCTTAAACCCGCCGAAAGATATGAAATTCCCCCTCAGGACATGCCCGAGCAGGATCCCG
>JAOUFU010000277.1 GCA_029858035.1 Phycisphaerae bacterium | reverse complement strand
GCCGGTCTTTTTGTCGAGAAGGATTGTAGGCCGAGCTGCCTGCCCCGTCTTGTGGTCATAATATGAAACCATGTGCAGCAGTTTCCTGTTGCTGTCTTTGGTTGTCCCGCCGTAACAGAAAAAAGTTTTGTTTACCTCTTTGCAATAGACTGCGAAGGGTTTATGTTTTGCGCAGTATGTGCCAAGCCCCCCGCTGTACTTGTAAACATATTCATCGCCGGATGGCTGATTCATATACCAGATGCCGCGGTAGCCGTCGTCTTTAGCATTGATTGTTATCGCCGAACTCGAACTCTTAGCAGTGTTTCCATAAGCTGTAAATAGTAAGATGGCGATTGCCAGAGATAGAGTCAACAAATTCGATGTTGACCTAAAATTTGTGTCGAAAAGACTTTTTGTTATCACATTTCTCACGACAAGTTCGGCTTTTAGGGAATATTGAAATTTCTGCCGGTGCTCCGGCTTATCTCTTCGATGGAAGCAGTGGCAAAATCGATATCGGGATATTTTTCTGCCCGCAGCTTGTCTATCAGTTGTTTAACTTTTGTTAGCTCCTCTGCTAAAAGAGCATAATCCTGCTCGTCGATGATTTTTTTCATCACCTCTTTTTCAATTAAGCTAAACGACCCGCCCATAACCAGAACTCCTGCGTCGATGTAGTCGGCAATGTTGCTCGCGTTCGTTCCGCCCGTAGGCACCAGGCTGATGGTCTTGTGGATAGCCGGGTCGATTGCCTTAACAAAAGCCGGGCCGCCGAGATACCTGGCCGGGAATATCTTGCATAGATTAGCGCCCCTGGAAAACTGGCTGATAATTTCGGTAACACTGCCGCATCCCGGTATTATAGCTGTTTTGCCGGCATATTTTTTGAAGGTCTCATCGGTAAAATTACCGGCTGAAACTAGATAGTACGCACCTGCATCGGCAACCTCCTGGACCGAAGGCAGCGGGTCCTGCGGATGCACCTTTCGGTAAACGTCAAGCATTTCCTGCGAGTCTATCAAACTTGCAACACCCGACACAAAATCCGGTAGCTCTTTGCGCAATCGGTCGAGTTTTTCAAGGGGCTGACTTATCCGGCAGGTCACTTCCATATTATTGACACCCGCCTTAATAAGTGCCTCAGCCGTCTTGACAATGTTGAGTTTGTCCTGGTTAAATACGAGAATAAATCCGTCTCTTAATAATGTCGTGATTGTGTTTTTAATGTCCATTTGTACCCCTTAAAGTCTTCTCAGGTGAAAGCCGCCGTCAACGTTAATCACTTGGCCGGTGGAGAAATCGAGCCTGCCTTCGGCAATGGCACCAACGGCCTTGGCGACGTCTTCGGGCTGGCCCCATCGCTTTATAGGAGTCAGGCCTTCAGCGATAAGTTTGTCATACTTGGCCTTGACGGGGCTGGTCATGTCCGTTGCGATAATGCCCGGGCTGATTTCGAACACCCCAATATTATATTCAGCTAATCTGTCGGCATAAAGCTTGGTCATCATAGAGATACCCGCTTTGCTTATACAGTACTCACCCCGCCCCGGCGAGCTGGTGTACGCCGAGATTGAGCCGGTGTTGACAATCCGAAAGGTACGGTTCGGGTATTGCTTTTTTTGCTCGACCATCCAGTTGGCAACAAGCTGACTCAGAAAGTAAGGCCCCTTAAGATTTATTCCTATCACCCTGTCGAAACTCTCCTCGGTCGCTTCGAGAATATCCAGTCGCTGCAGCGGTGCAACGCCCGCATTATTTACAAGCATATCGCATCGGCCGAATGTGCTTTGGGCCAAATCTACAAGCCGTCCGCGGTCCTCTGCTTTACTGACATCGCCTCTCAAAATTTCACACTCTGAGCCAATATTATTGATTTCTTTTTGAGTTTGTTTTGCAAAGGATTCCTCAGGCTTGCCGTCGGCGGTAAAATCAAAATGGCTGACCACAAGGTCATAATCCAGTGTCGCCAGCTCTATTGCGATGGCCCTTCCAATACCGCGACTTGCTCCCGTAACAATCGCTACAGCTTGCTCTGCCATTTTCATATCCTCTATTCAACTGACGTTTTCCGTTTAGACTCGGCCCGGCTGTACTGCCCGGCTTGACTGCTGTTAAACTAACCTATTTATCCCGAAAATGCAAACAGTCTGAACAGGCTGCATCAGATTTCTAATCGGCTGAATGCTTTCCAATGTGGTATGAATACGTACGTATAGTGTAAATAAATCAACAGTGAGATTGCACACTGACAGTGATTTTACTCATCCGTGGCGGATTGACTCCAGTATCGCTGGAGTTCGGCCGGGAGCTTATCGCTCCGTCCCGAACCTCCCTCGCTTCGATCAGGCCACTCGACCGTCGTGGTGTGGTCAAATGCGCCGTTTTGCTTCGAGATCTCGATAATGACCTTGGCCTGGCCGAATTGATACTTTCCGAAGAGTTGCTCCAAAGGCATGTGTTCACGGGCAAGCTCGCGCTGTTCCATGTCCAATGTACTGTCCAGCTCAATCCATAGTTCTTCAAGGAAGCTCTCGGCCTCTTCTCGGAATGGAGAAATAGTCACTTTAAGGCTGTTGCCGGAGCGAAGTTGCTCAGTGTATCGACCTTCGAGTGCCATGTATTGAGGATAGGTGGACTGGAGAATTCTGTTCACCTCCGCCACCTTTGACGGCTCGAGATTGAGCTTCAGGATACATACGTCATTTAGTGTGGGTCCTTCCGGTCCGAAGGTCAAATCGTTCGAGGTGGGTCCGTGTGGAAGGTAGAGCTGACCGATTTTTTTTATGCCTTGAACAGCAGCTTCGTGTTGTTGCCTCGCCACATTAGATTTTACTCTCCAAATGGCAGGCAGCATAAGCGGCAGCATCATTATCCCAGTCAGGATAAGAGCTACCACAGCAACGGCCAGCCCGATAAACACTCCCTGTCGGTTTGCTTTGATTTGTTTGGTTCCGCTTTGATCAGCAGGGCCGGCACTTGCCGGCACTTTCTTTCGAGAGAGGGCAAACACGACAAAAATAACCAGTGGTGGTCCAAAAACAATCGCGAACCAGGGAAATGCCCCAAGTAATATTGTCACTGTAATTGCAATCAGGAAGAGAACGCCCGCTGTTATTGCAATGATGGACAGTACGATATTTTTTGGTCCCGGTTTTATCCCGGCGGCCTCTTCTTTCTTCCTTATCTCGGAAGCCTGTGCAAACAGTTTAAACGTCTCATCGTTCAGCAAAACCCAAAAGACATATATGCCGATGGCTGTTCCAATCGGGATGTTTATTAGAGCGAGAACCGACAGTATCATGGTAAGTATTCGGGCCCAGCCTCTGCGTTTTAAAAGACCTATCCCTGCTATAACCTCAGGTACCGAAGTAATAAAAAAGAAAAGTGCTATACAAGTTCCAACAATACCGGTAATGTTCATCGCCTCCGGATCTCGTGATATAAGGCCTCCACCGGTGATTGCCACAAAGGCGGCAATACCGACCAGTATCCCGATCGTGCCAAAGATGATACTGAGTACCGCCACGATTGTGATATGCTTTTCCATCCGGTTGACGGCGGGGACCGGTATAAGGGCTTGCCCGGCCGGAGCGATGGCTGCCACGGGCGGACGGCTATCAGCCTTGATAGTTTCAACATCGGTCTTGACCTCGCTGGCCTGCTGATAGCGGAGTTCCGGCTCTTTTTCCAGGGTCCTGAGCACGATCTCGTCAAGCTTGACATCCACGTGCACCTTTTTTGACGGCGGTGCGAATCGGCCGATGGGCAGCTCGCCGGTAAGCATTTCGTAGAAGACCACGCCCAGCGAATAGATATCGGCGCGATGGTCGACCTGGCCGGGGTGTTCGATTTGTTCCGGGGCCATATAGTGCGGTGTACCCATTTTGTGCCCGGCGGCTGTCAGTGTAAACTCCGTCGCCGGCTTATCCAGCAGCTTGGCTAAGCCGAAGTCGGCAATTTTGACCCGGCCTTTCTTGTCGATCAGGATATTCTCCGGCTTGATGTCACGGTGAACAATCCCTTCCTCGTGGGCGAACTGCAGGGCATCGCAGATTTGAGGAACGATGGCAAGCGCCTCGGAGGGCTCGAGTTCACCGGCCTGAATGACATGCCGAAGGTCGGTTCCATCCACATACTCCATCACGAAATAGTACAGGCCGTCTTCGGTATGGCCAAAATCGAAGACGGTAACAATACGGGGATGATTGAGCCTGGCGAGAGAGCGGGCTTCCCGGGTGAATCGCTCGGCGAATGCTTCCGTCTCGCCGACTTCGGGCGGCAGAATTTTCAAGGCCACCACTCGGTCAAGCTGCTTTTGCCGGGCTTTGTACACAGCCCCCATCCCGCCCTGACCCAGAAGCTCTATGATTTCAAGCTGGGGAAACTGTTTGGCTAATTCCGCCGGATCGGGTGGAATAAACCTGCTCGGCGGCGTTTGGTTTGTGGGAGCACCGCTCTTATCGTCCGAAGCGGCGGTTTTTTCGATGTCGGCACCGGTCGGCAGGCCCAGCTTTATAAGACATTGCGGACAGAGCCCCTGCGGCGCATCAGCCGGTAACTTACCCCCACATTCATTGCATTGTCTTTCTTCAGCCATAATAACATCCCCTTTCCGGGTTTTAGTTGCTTCCACCTGTTACTTAAACAAAACCGCAAAAAGGTTACATAATATTTGCAATTTTTGTCCGGGGATATCGGATAAACCGCTTAGTGTCCCGGCTGTCTCAGCGTATCTTAATCGAGCCGTTGTGGGTCCCGAGCTGGAGCTTGCCCAGTCCTTCGCCGATTTTGCCATTGAGCTTGTTTTTACTCACCTGACCGATCAGAGTAATGGGCAGCTCGGTATTAATCGAACCGTTATAAGTTGACAGGTCAACTACCGCCGATAGGTTGGAAGGCGTCTTTAAGTCTATACTGCCGTTGTAAGTTTTCAGCGAAATCTCACAAACGCCCGGAGCATCGGCGGTATAATAAGTCTTTATGCTGCCGTTATGTGTTGTCAGCCACGCGTTACCCGAAATCTCATCGCATACAACCGCGCCGTTGTATGTCTTAAGCTTTGTTTCGCCCGATACCCTTGACGTCTTAATCCTGCCGTTATGCGTCGAGCCGTCGACCTTGCCTTTTATATTGGAGACTGTAACAGCTCCGTTATGCGTCCCAAGGAGCAGGATATTGGTTTTGTTTGGCAGCTTCGCGTCGAGACTCACACTCACGGATTCGTGCAGTCCAAGCGTGGGCTTTTTAATTTCGACAGTGATTTTATTGTCGGAGTTTTTAAGCCTTACTTTGGTGCGGTCGGCAATATCTTTTGCAGTTTCCACGCTTGAGGCCCGGCCCGTGATAACGGCCGTAACATCGCAGCCTTCTTCGTCACGGCCCTCAACCGTGATTGAGCCGTTGTGCGTCTCTGCCTTAAATGAATGGCCCGCCGATAGCGGGGCCGACAACTGCACTGTCCTTTCGTACTTGGCTGACGGAATATCGCACCCACCGGCACCCAAAAGCAGGCAAATAACCACGCCAAAAACAAACACTACTAAATCCTTCTTTTCCATTTCTATTTCTCCTTTATTGGTACTGGCTCAATTAATTCTTTCTTACATTTGCCAACTTTACACAAATGTATAGCTGTTATTGTCTCTGCGCATGATACCAAAGCCGGGCCTGCATTCCAACCTGTTTTCCGGATTCTCACATCTTTGGGTCGGCTCGTGGACGCCGTATTGTCGCCAGCGTTTTTCGCCGGATTTTTTTGTAGCCATATTCCGAATATTTGCCTTTCTACCTCTTACTTAAGCAAACCGGAGGAAAGGTTACAGGCTATTGGAGATTTTTTTCAGAAATGTTAATTCAACGGCTCAGCGGGCAAGCGCGGCGAAGAGGTCACGAATTTCCTCGTCAATCTGGTCCTCGGTACTGACCGTCTGGGCGATTTCATCCCGCAGCAGCTTGCGGTAACGCCTTCGCAGCCGATGAACTGCGACCTTCACTGCACCCTCGCTCATGCCAAGCTCCTCGGCTGCCTCGTGGTAGGGGACCGGGCTTTTCTTGGCTGTCAGGTAAACTTTCAAATGGTCTAAAAGCTTCTGTTTGTTCGATTTGGCCGCCTCGGTTTGAAAC
>JAOUFU010000276.1 GCA_029858035.1 Phycisphaerae bacterium | reverse complement strand
GGTTCTGGATGGCGAAGTCAGCGCGTTTGCCCCTGAGTCGGTGCCGCTGGCGCAACAGTTGACCGATCTCCTGCTCGGCTGTTTCGAGAAGTTCGGCATTGAGCGCTTGGACAAAGATGGTCTGAACGTATGTGATGTTCATGAGTCGTCGCAGGGCCGTCTCCAAGGGGACGATGATTATGTCATCCTGGTCACGTCCATTGATGTCCATACCCTTGGGGGACATAACGCCAACAATTTCAAAAGGGACTTGGCCAATGCGAACTCGCTGGCCCATGGAGTCTTCGCCGTCGAAGAGGTTATTTCTGACAGTAAGCCCGACGATAGCAACCCGCCGTCTGGCCCGGTTTTCACTGGGCAGGAATCTGCGGCCGACGGCAATGTTGATATTTCGGATATCGAAGCCCTCAGTTGTCATGCCGACAATGTCGGTGTTTGCGATTTCTGAACCCCATCGGACGGACATTTTCCTGCTCACAGCCGGGGCGGCCAGAGCAACAGATGGGCACTGCTCCATTATAGCGATGGCGTCGTCCGGTATCAATGTCGTAACAGCACCTATCGCCTGTTGCTTCCGACCGGCAACTATTGTCATCTGCCCGGCTGATACGACTATGAGATTGGAACCCATATTATGGATATGGCCGAGAATCTTCTGTTCCGCACCTTTTCCTGCCGAGACCATTACAACCACCGCCGCAATGCCGATAATGATGCCCAGGATGCTAAGGCCGGTACGAATCCTGTGGGCGGCCAATATCTCAAGCGACAGAATGAGATTTCTTGAGAGTTTCATCGCAGGGTTTCAACCGGTTGGAGTTTAGCAGCCCGGCGTGCCGGCTGAACACCGGAGAATATCCCGATGAGCAATGCAAACAAAACTATAAGGGCAAACAGCCCCCAGGAATTTCCTATGGACAGATACCTGTACTTTACCAGAAGGATGCTGACAATCCAACCGAGGATGCCTCCTATGACAATTCCTACGACAGTTACTGCCAGAGATTCATTCAGGAACTGGATGAAGATGTCACCACGGGTTGCTCCCAGAGCCCGTCTCAAGCCGATTTCTTTAGTTCGCTCGTTGACGGATACCAGCATGATGTTCATCAATACTATGCCGCCAACGATAAGGCTGAGTCCGGCCAGAACAATCAGCAACACGGTAGTCGTTTTTGATATGGAGCGAATATCTTTTATAACAATCGAGGAGTGGACTATGGAGAAGTCGTCTTCCTGCGGTGGTGTGATATGATGGCGTTCGTGTAGAAGCTGCCGAACTTCCTCGGCGGTGCGTTCAATTCGGATCTCGCCGGTGTCTTCGATTTTGTCTGGATCCCTAACCGTCATTCGAATGTAGCTAAGGTGCTCCTGGTTGAACAACCGACGAAGGGCGGTGGACAGTGGAACCAGAATGCGGTCGTCTGAAGCCCTGCCGCTGGTGCCAACGCCACGAGGCTTAAGAATTCCCTTGATACGGAGGTGTACATTGCCAATCTGAACCATCTCACCGATCGGATCTTGTTCTCCAAAAAGCTCTTCTCTTATAGTAGCACCCAGAACGCAAACACGAGCCATAGTCGCAATATCTTCATCGGTAACCGATTCGCCCTGGTCAATATACCAATTCATCACCTCATGCCAGTTCGGCTGGATGGAGAATACGTTCGTACCGGTCTGTCGGGAATTGCCTTTGATCGATAACCCCCTCTTCTCTGCGACTGAAGTAACCAGTACCAAGTTATCAATCTGGTCTTGGATGGCTTCAGCATCCGCAGGCAAAAGGGTGGTGATAGCTTCCTGGGGCATGGTGTAACCCTTACCACCGCCTGCGTTCACTTTGATGACATCGTGGGGCCACTTTGAGGCTTGCTGTTTCAGTTTTCGGGCAGTGCCCATACTGATAGTCATAATGGCTGTCAAGGCCGCGACGCCTATTAGAGTACCAGCCATCATAAAGAAGGCCCGCAGCTTGTGAGTGAGCAATGCGCGTATGCCTTCTTGGGTGAGACGTAGGATTCTCATGATTGTCCCTCCTTATTGTTAAGCTCCTTCAATTCAGTTTCTGCATCGCGAGGTTGCATTATGGGCTTGTCCTCGGCGATTTGACCGTCTTTTAGTACGATGATCCTGTCGGCGTGCTCTGCCACGTTGTTGTCATGTGTGATTACGATGATGATCCGCCCCTGTTTGTGCAGGCGTTTGAAAATGGCCAGAATTTCGATACCGCTTTTGCTGTCGAGGTTACCAGTCGGCTCATCAGCTAGTATGATGGCCGGATCGTTAATCAGGGCCCGGGCAATCGCAACGCGTTGCTGTTGTCCGCCGGATAGTTTGTTGGGATTGTAATGCATCCGATCCGCCAAGCCTACTGCTTCCAGAGCCTTTTTGGCCCGATCTTCGGCATCTTCGGGGTATCGGTCGGCATAAATCAGAGGCAACATCACGTTACGCAGGGCGTTGGCCCTATCCAACAGGTGAAACTGCTGAAAGACGAAGCCTATCTTGCGATTCCGTAGGTGCGACAGGGCTTCGTCGTCGAGGGTCACCACATCATTGTCTTCCAGCCGATACTGACCAGCAGTGGGTTTGTCGAGCAGCCCCACGAGGTTCATCAGCGTGGTCTTACCAGTGCCTGATGCGCCCATGATGGCAACGTATTCTCCCTTCTCCACACAGAAGGAGATCCCTTTTAGCACCTGGGTTGTGACGTCACCTACGCCGTAGGTTTTATCGATGTCTGCCAATTCAATCATGACTGTACCTCACTGTTACTTTAAGTTTGCCGATGGTGATTCCAGTAGGACCGTCTGCTCTTCCTTTAGTCCGCCGATGATCTCAATCCACTGGCCATCCTTCCATCCTACCTTGATTTCACAAGGTCTCGGTTCACCGTTGCTTAATATGTAAACGATGTTCTTGCCGCGATCTCTCTTTATGGCCTTTGCAGGAACAGCCAGTACGTTTGACCGTAGATCAAGGAAGATAGTCACACTGGCAGTCATTTCCGGTCGGAGCAGGCCTTTGTAATCAGTAACAATTTCAATAACCACGTCGTAGTTGACCACGTTTTCCTGGATCACTGCTTTTGGGTAAATCGCCGCGACTTTTCCCTTAAACTCCCGATCAGGGAACGAATCCACGGTGAACACACCGCCCTGACCTACTTTCACCTTACCAATATCCACCTCGTCCACGTAGGCGTCCACCTGCAAGCGGTTGAGATCAATAATCGTTACGAAAGTTGGGGCGTTCAGACCGGCAGCCACCGTCTCTCCCTCTTGGGTTGACACTGAAGCTATGACCCCTGAGATAGGGGCCGTGATCGTGGCGTAGGATAGCTCTACCTTTGCATTATCCAGAATCGCTTTGGCCCGATCGACGTCAACTTCAGCCTGCTTGAGGTCCTCTGAGTATCGTGTCTTGGCCAGTTCAAGGGCCTTTTGTGCCGCGGCCAATTCAGCCTCGGCTACCGACAACCGCTCCTGGGCACGGTCTCGAGCCTGCTGGGAGGTAAAATCTTGTTTGAGTAGATCGTCCTGACGGAGCAGTTCCTTGCGCCCCAAGACCACAGAGGCCTGCCATTTTGCCGCATCAGCCTCGGCCTTCTCGATTTCCCGTGGACCTAGGGTTTTCACAGCCGAGAGTTTTGCTTGGACCATTTGCAATTCAGCATGATACTGGGCCACTTTCGCTTCCAGGTCAGCCTTCTCCAATTCCGCGACAACCTGCCCTTCGTTGACGATATCCCCAATATTGGCGTATAACCGTTCGACCTTGCCAGAGATACGGGAGCCGACGCGAACCTCTGCACCCACTTGTGGTTTTATTTCCCCAGTAGCCAATACTGTAGAGGTGAAATCACGACGGACAACCCTGCCCGTTATCATCCCGGTATTGCTCGACTTCTGGTCGCGTAGACACCACCACCAGATGCCTACGGCCACAGCACTGCAGGCTAACACCAAGGAAAACAGGACTGCTCTTTTTTCTTTTCGCTTCATCGTCTACTATTTCTTCTGGAGGTTGCCACATCCTGTTCTGCCAGAGTTCGCCCCACAGCTCGTTCGAAGCGAGCTATGGCGGTGTACCAGTCAAGCCTTGCCTGGACCAATCGAGTCTTTGCTATCGTGTGAGCAGTCTGCGCGTCAATAAGCTCAATGATAAAGCCCGTACCGTTCTTATACTCGCCTTCAGCAACACGATCGCTTTCCTCAGCACTGGCCACGAGTTTCTCAGACGCCTGGACAGCCTGATTGGACTCGATAACTTGCATGTAAGTGATCCACACCTCTAACTCCACGTCGCGCATCAGTTCATCGTATTCTGCTAATGCTGCAGCAAGCTCGGATCTGGCCCACCGGAGCCGGTAAGCCCGACCGAATCCAGTGAAAAGTGGCAGGCTGAGGCCAATACCGATCGACCATTCATCCCGATCCGGCACTAACGTCTGATCCCGCCAACCATAGCCTGCATCCATACCTATTACAGGCCAGTATTGGGCTTGGGTCTCCTTAAGATTGGCGCGTTTTGACTCGATCTGCGCCAGAAACGCTCGCAGTTCAGGACGATTTTGGGCCGCCTCCTCTAATAGCAGTTCGATATTGGCCAACTCCTGTTCACGCATGTCTTCAGGATGCTCAGCTACCTCAAATGGGTGCGAAACCTTAAGACCCATTGTGCTGGCCAACTTGCCCAGCGAGATCTTGACGGCGCTGTTTGCCTTTACCATGAAAAGGTCGGCGTTGGCCTTTTCCGTCTCCGTTTTTAAGACGTCAGACCGGGCAACCAAACCACTCTTATAGCGTGCACGGGCAAGGTCCACATGATACTGTGTTTGCTTGACTGTCTCTTGGGCCACGTTCAGTACCCATTTGGCCGCCAACAATTCATAATAACCCTCTTCAACGGCTACGGCCACATCCTGCAATGTCGTGTTGTGTCTGAAATTTGCAACCAGAAGTTCAGCTTCTGCGCCGCTAACCCGGGCCGACCGAGCACCCCCATCAAACAGAAGATAACCCACGCAAAACCTAGCATCATAAATGTTCTTAGGGCCATGTGTTTCCTTGTCGTTGAGCGAAACCGAATCGGCCCGTTCGCCTGCCAAAGCCAGTTCTGCCTGCGGAAAGTATGCAGCTTTTTCTTCGCCTACTCTGGCAGCGGCCGATTGGGTAGCTTGCCATGTTACGCGTGTCTGCGGATTTCTGTCCAAAGCGATCTTCATACAATCGGCTAGCGTCAGCATCTTGCTCTTGATCTCAGATGGAACCTCAGGTTTCGCACTAGAAGGGGGCTTTGCTGCGGTGAGATCTTGAGAAGGAGCAACGAACATAGACGATGCCGAAAAAGGTGGTTGCGCCAGGGGTTCCAGGTCTGCGCAACCGACTAGCAAGAACAGAATGAGAAGGTTAGTGATATGGACAATCGACCTTAAACCGATGCCTTCTTTAGTGTGCTCGTCATACTTCCAATTACACATCTGTCTGCTCTTCATATGCGAGAACGGATTGGATTTTGCGCCCATAGACTTTCGCCGATTTCTAGCGTGTTATTGTTCTCCTATCGCTCAAAATCTGCTCTTAGATAGGCGAATACCGAATACCTTCAGTGGTTCACGTCCAAGAACAAGCACAAGTCCGACCTCTCAAGTTCTTCCTCATTTTTCTCTCTACGTCGTATCGGGAAAGAACTGATACGATATAGCCATTTTGACAACGATTCTTCCCAATTAGCGTTTGCCAGAGCAATGACTTATTGTATTATCTAAGGACAAACAATGCAAGCACTCCTTCCAAGGCGATGATTTGCTTTTGCTCCTTTCCAAAATAGAGTTTTGTACAGATGGTTAGATAAACAGGTTAGCAGATTTCAACTGAACCGGCATAAAGACTGAGCCGGTGAATCCTTTGTGTTTTCTCACTCTTCCATTGTTGGTGGGGACATCCTGCTATCGTAATCAGCATGTGAAACAGCCATGGGCAAGTTGAAGAAATCGACAAGTAAAATAGCCACACCGTGACAGACCCTGTAAATTATCGGACATTGAATCCTCCACAGGTCCGATATTTTTTTAAGAATTTCAATATTCCACCAAAAAATAACATATTTTTGGACTCGATTGTTGTAA
>JAOUFU010000275.1 GCA_029858035.1 Phycisphaerae bacterium | reverse complement strand
TTCAAAATTACCTTCGGGTGATATAACTATTCGTCAGCGTAACACCACTCTTAACGGCCAACAAACCAAGCTGGCCGACGGAATTCAAATGGCCATGGCAATCGCTCCGCCGAATACCGCTGTCAGAATATTACTAATCAGCGAAGGAAATGAAACCGCCGGCAACCTGAAAGAGGCTGCACGAATCGCCGCGATCAATAAAATTCCTATCGACGTACTGCCTCTCCGCTATGAATATGACAGGGAAGTAATCTTCAAACGTCTGGCTGCTCCAACCCGTGCAAGGAGCGGCCAAACGGTTTCTCTGAGATTCATTCTCAATAGCACTGCAAAGACCAGAGGTAAATTGTTCTTAAACCTCAATGACAAACCTATTGATCTTGACCCCGATTCTTCGGACATTGCTGCAACTGTAGATTTAAAACCGGGCACTAACGTAAAGACCGTATCGCTGCCGGTCGGGACAAGGGGGATGCATGAGTTCGAGGCTGTTTTTGTTCCAGACGATCCCGAAGATGACAGAATTTCACAAAACAATCATGTTACCGCCTTGATGTTCGTTGCCGGCCCCGGCCATGTTTTGGTAGTAGATACAGATGGTTCGGCTGGGGTGGTATTGACCAAGATTCTGCAAAACCGCGACATTGACGCCAGATATTGTCCTGTAGCTGAAATTCCGGATAGTCTGGCAAGGCTAATGGACACCGATTCCGTTATTCTAACCAATACCGACTGCAGTAACTTTACCTATCAGCAGCAGGAAATGCTTTGCCGCTATGTCACTGAACTTGGCGGCGGACTGGTCATGGCAGGAGGACCCGAATCATTTGGTGCAGGCGGGTGGATAGGCTCGCCTGTAGCCGAAATACTTCCGGTAGATTTGGACCCACCTCAGAAAAAACAATTGCCCAAAGGAGCTTTGGTGTTGATTATGCACTCCTGTGAAATGCCACAGGGCAATCTTTGGAGTGAAAGGATTGCCATTGCCGCGGTAAAAACTTTAAGCAGACTGGATTTGGTCGGTATCCTTTCCTATAACTGGCAGGGAAGCAGCGATTGGGTATTTCCACTGTCGGAGGTTGGTGACAAACAGGGAGTAATTTCCGCCATCAAGCAAATGCAGATAGGCGATATGCCTGATCTCGGTGCTCATCTGCAGCAGGCCTATGATAAACTGAAAGATTGTGACGCGGCCCAAAAGCACATCATAGTAATTAGCGACGGGGACCCCCAGCCCCCCACCACCCAGTTACTGAATCAACTCAAACAGGCAGAGATTACCTGCACCGGCGTTGCTGTTTTTCCACACTCACAGGCGGATGTACAGAGTTTACTCCGTGTTGCCCAACTGACGGGTGGAAGGTTTTATGATGTAAAAGACCCCCAGCAGCTACCCCAGATATTTATTAAAGAAGCACAGGTGGTCCGTCGCACTCTGATTGTCGAGGAAACTTTTTCTCCCCAGATAGTTTATACTCTCAGCGAGATTACCAAGGGATTGTCCGTTCCGCTGCCCAACCTTGACGGTTATGTATTAACCGGTCCAAAAGGCGGCCTAAATCAAGTCATTGTTACAAGTAACCAGGCTGACCCCATACTTGCCACCTGTCAGGCAGGACTCGGTCGATGCGTAGCTTTCACCAGCTCAGTCGACAGCCGATGGGCTTCCAGTTGGCTTGCCTGGCCCGGCAGCGAAAGTTTCTGGGAGCAAACAGTCCGTTGGGCCGCTAAACCTGCACAATCATCCGATTGTGAGGTTTTAGTAGATGTACAGGGCCGCCAGGTTAATATCGGTGTCGAAGCAGTAGACGCTAAAGGCAATTTTATGCAATTTGCATCCATTGATGCGCAAGTGATAGAACCAGACATGTCAACGCACCTGCTTGAGCTGTCTCAAGTCGGACCGGGCCAGTTCAAGAGCCAGTTTCAAGCTGCTGTTTCAGGCAGTTACATTGTAAATTTACGTTATAGAAAACCCGGAGAAACAAAGACGCATCTTATGCAGACACCGGTAACGGTTCCTTTTGCACCTGAGTTTCGTGACCTTGTAGACAACGCAGCCTTGCTGGCGGAAGTTACCGCAATTACGGGGGGCCGCATTTTAAGCTCCGACCCAACCCAGACCAAAATTTTTGATTATTCAGGTTTGAAATTCCCGGAAACCCAACTACCAATGACACGTCTGTTAATGCTGATCTGGCTGACTGTTTTCCTGCTGGATGTGGCTGTGAGAAGAATTGCACTGGACATTCGAGCTATGGCCCGGCGCGTTACTTCAATTGTCCGGCGGCCGCTGGCCGAACGTAAGGCAGACAAGAACCTCGAACGCCTCCGCCTTACCCAAAAGAAACTTCGTGAACAACTTTCTCCTTCCGACGAGGCGCTTGCCTCCAAGCGATATAAAGCCGACGAAGCGTTTTCAGGTGATTTGCCGAAAGCTCAGGTACCATTGCAAAGCAAAGTGACGACCGAAAAACCGCCTGAGAAACCTGAAACGGTAAAAAAAGATACGGAAGAAGACCAGTCACATATTCAACAGCTTCTCAAGGCCAAACGAAAGGCCACTGAAAAAAGAAAAGATAAAATGGAAAATAATGAATAGTTAAAGAGGAGACATAGATATGTCAGAAACAAAGAAAGAAGTTGAAAAACAATGTCATGAATTTCGCCAAATTTTCGAATCACTTCGTGGCGAGATTGGTAAAGTTATCGTGGGACACGAAAGAATAGTGGACAATGTGCTCATTTGCCTGTTCTGTGGAGGGCATGTACTCCTTGAGGGGGTGCCGGGATTGGGCAAGACACTCCTGGTGCGCACGCTCAGCTCCGCCCTTACGCTGGAGTTTCGGCGGATTCAGTTTACACCTGATTTGATGCCTGCGGACATTATCGGCACCAACATCGTTATGGAAGATCAGGCTACAGGCAGGCGACACTTCCAGTTTCAGACGGGGCCCATTTTCGGACAGATTATTCTGGCCGACGAGGTCAACCGGGCCACTCCCAAAACTCAATCAGCAATGCTCGAGGCCATGCAAGAGCATTCGGTGACCAGCGGTGGACAAATTCATAAGCTGCCCGAACCATTTATGGTCCTGGCCACTCAGAATCCTATTGAGCAGGAAGGAACCTATCCTCTGCCGGAAGCGCAGCTTGACCGGTTTTTCTTCAAATCACTTGTCCAGTACAGTAATCGCGAGGAACTGGGTACCATACTTGACCGTACTACTACAGCCGAGAATCCTCAAGCCAAAGCAGTTATTGATGCCAAGCAGATAATTACAAATCAGGAACTGGTCAAGCGTGTTGCCGTCGCACCGCATGTGAAAGACTATGCTATTCGTCTCGTATTAGCCACACATCCTGGTGGAGAATATGCCCCTGACATAACTAACCAATTTATTCGCTTTGGCTCTTCGCCGCGTGGAGTTCAGGCCCTTATCCTGTCAGCTAAGGTTCGTGCCATGCTTGATGAGCGTTATCATATAAGTTTCTCGGATGTTAGTGATTCGGTCCTGCCGGCGCTGCGTCACCGCATTCTGCTGAATTTCGAAGGCCAGGCCGAAGGCATACAAAACGACGATATACTCAATCAAATCTTACAGTATACTCCCAAGACCCTTGAGAAAAATGTTAACGTACCATAAGAATAGAGGTGCCATATTGTTACGAACCAGATAAAAACAGCTACACACCGGAGGCGATTAACAGAGCTGCTGGACCCTGATTTCATGGCCCGCCTGGATTCCCTTGATGTTCTCAGCCGCAAGATACTGAAAAGCAAACTTCAGGGTGAACGCCGCTCCAAGAACCGCGGTCATAGTGTGGAATTCGCCGACCATCGCCCTTATGTTGCCGGTGATGACCTTCGTTTCGTGGATTGGAACATTTATGGACGCCTGGAGCAGTTATTCCTTAAACTATTCCTGGAGGAACAGGACCTGACAATTCATATATTAATCGATATCAGTGCTTCATTGAGTGTAGGAAAACCTTCTAAGGAACTCTTCATCAAGAAGCTGGCCGCAGCTTTAGGATACGTCAGCCTGGTCAACAACAATCGTCTGACTATCAGCTCCTTTTCCGAGGGCGTGAAAGGCCAGCTAAAAAATATGCGAGGACGTAACTACATAGGCGCCATGGCGGAATTTCTTCTAAGTTCCGACTGCGAGGGACTTTCGCATTTCGACAGCAGCTGCCGGCAACTGGTCGCCGGGCGGATAGGCTCCGGGGTCATGATTGTGCTGTCTGATTTCCTGTTTAAGGAAGGTTTTGATACCGGCCTGCGCCGCCTAATCAGCAGGCAATACGACCTTTATGTTATACAGGTGCTCTCTCCGGAGGAACTTGCCCCTGAACTTACCGGTGACTTGAAACTTGTGGATATTGAAGATACCGATACGGCGGAGATTACTATAAGTGGTGCGCTTTTGAAGTATTATAAACGAAACATTACTACTTATTGTAATGAGCTAAAAGATTTTTGTGCGCGTCGCGGAGCTGCATATGTCCTTGCAAACAGCGCCGACTCTGTTGAGTCGCTAACGCTGAACTATCTGCGGCGGATACGTCTGTTACGTTAGTCTTTTACCGGGCTTTGATTATGGAATGGCTTACACCATTGACAGCTCTTTATGCCGCAGCTGCAACTTTACCTCTGCTGCTGCTTTTGTACTTCTTAAAGCTTAAACGCCGGGAGCAGATTATATCGAGCACTCTGCTGTGGAAACGGGCCATTCAGGATTTGCAGGTCAATGCCCCATTTCAAAAAATAAGACGTAACATTTTACTTCTGCTGCAACTGCTGATGCTGCTGGCTATTTTAGTTGCTCTCGCCGGGCCGATCCTGTCATTAACGACAGGACCATCCCGCCGGTTTGTATTGCTCATAGACCGATCAGCCAGTATGAGCGCTAATGACATTGAACCAATGCGTCTCGATGCCGCCAAAAAGCAGGCAAGCACATTTGTCGAATCTCTGCGTGGTAAGGCCTTTTTTTCATTGAGAGATGAAGCCGACCAGGTGATGATTATTTCCTTCGATGATCATGCCAAGGTAATGTGTAACTTCACCTCTGACAAGCAGCAGCTTCACTCTACCATAGAAGCAATAACCGCCGGTGACGGCGGCTCGGCCCTTGCTGAAGCGATAGTAGTCGCCCGGGCCTTTGCCCAGTCGCCCGGTACCGAAGGCAATAACCGAAGCGCGGAAACACCCGCTCAACTGATATTATTCAGTGATGGGAGAATCCGCGATGTAGACCAGATAGCGGTTGGCTCTGATGAGCTGATTTTTAACTGCATTGGCAAGTCTCCGCAAAATATCGCCATAACGGCCATGCAGGCCCGCAGGTCTTATGAAGATCCTGACGAAATAAGTGTTTTCGCAACCATAGCCAATTATGATACCGAGGAAACGACCTGTGATGTGCAACTCAGTATAAACGATAATGTTCAGTCCATAAGGGCCGTAACTATTCCACCGCAAAAAATGAGCGATACTGCTGTTCCTGCTCAACCCGGCAAAGTATCAATTGATTTTTCCTTATCTGGTGTGGATGCCGGCGTGCTTGAAGTAAGACAGCTAAAGCCTGACTCATTAGCTTGTGACGATGCAGCCTGGGGCATTCTTTCACCTCCCAAGGAACTAACAGTTCTTCTTGTTACCGCCGGTAATATAGTGCTTGAGTCGGCACTAAAAGCCTGTCCTCTTGCAAGGCTGGAACTATGTTCACCGGATGAATTTGAGGCGATGGACTTTGGAACTATCAGCGTCAAACAGCCCTACGATGTTATTGTATTGGATAATCACATACCCACTAAACTGCCTAAATGCCGTTATCTGGTCTTTGGTCATCCGCCTGAAGGTATCGATGTATCGGCTGCCGAGCAACTGGAGAACCAGGTCATTGTAGATTGGAGGCCAAGGCACCCGGTGTTGAAGTATGTCAATCTAATGAACCTTTTTGCTGCCAAGTGTTTTAAAATGACCTTGCCTCGCGATTCAGAAACCTTAGCTGAGTTCGGCCAGAGCCCCGCCCTTGCACTGGTTCGGCGCAAAGGGAGTATCTTTTTGCTTGCCGGCTTCGATATCCTGCAAACCAATTGGCCATTCGAACCAAGCTTTATCCTGTTCTGTTACAATGCCACTGCATTTCTTGGAATGCAGGCCGGACAAAACCAGGAAACC
>JAOUFU010000274.1 GCA_029858035.1 Phycisphaerae bacterium | reverse complement strand
CCACCACAGCCAAAGATGGTTTTCAGAAACGTCCTTGTTGTATTTGTCTGTATAGAGCTGTACGACAGCAAGCAGGAGTTGGAAGAGGCTGCGGAGGAGTTCGCCTCGCTTTCGGACCTTATAGGAAAAAGGCCGATAGTATTGTGTCCCAATGTTCACCTCTCGATTGACAAAGCGGCCGAGAAACAGGCGGCGTATCTGGTTGCGGAGCTGGAAAAAATGCTCGTGAAGGTGGGCTATGATGTACACTGCCTTTCTTTTGGTTACCATAAACAATACGGCATGGAATGTAACGGCAATGTCGGCAGCGTTGTTGGCAGGAGGTTCTATGGCTCTGAAGATAAGCAGTTTCTAAGACTGCTGACTCGACTGGGTGTGTGTCCTCCCGACTCGGAGCCGGAGGACATGCCATCCTGGGCTAAAACGCTGACCGGGGGGCCGTTGTTCAAGGTGCTCAGCAGCCGAAGCCGAACATACAATGCCGCCAGAAATATACTCCGCCACCAGCTTGATATAGCGGGCGGCGAGATTTGGACGTGTATGCTGTTTGAAGGCGAAAGAGACCCTATGGGGGACTATCTTGGCACTTTATATGAAATCGTGGAAGATTACCCCGATATCAGGGTACACCGGGCGCTTAATCTCAGCGCGCCGGGATTTTCAAACGCCGCGCGTTTCCTTTTTCGAAAGTTTCCAGAGGCAATCGAACAGGGCAGACTTCGGATTTACAACAGTAAAGTCTCCGACCTGGAGTGCCTGTTGTCCAAGTCGGCGGTTCTTCTTGCCTTCCCGCACATACCACGCAAAGCCGGCTCACATGCGGGAGAAATATCGTTCGGAATATCCTGTACGGACGAAGATTTTGCCAAGAATTTGATTCAATGGTATCGAACTTTTCTTGTCGATTCGCGATTCGGATGGATCCGTACGGAGTCTGAATTGAATGCGGCAATCAATGAATTAGAAGAGGAGATGTTCCAGGAAAAGCATGAATAGACTTTAAGAGTTACCCAGGCTCCCATTTTGCCGTCTTTTTGCAGAAGACCATGCAAAATAGGTGTCAGGTTTCAGGCTGGCTTTATCACAGAGGATCCAGCTTTTGTAATGATAATATAGAATATCAAACAGGACCGAAACAATGCACACGGTCTTACCGGTTATTGTTGCTGCAGCCTACGTGGTGGTGCTTACCTTTGTTGCTGTGCGGGCACGAGCCGCTCGGCGGTTCTCAGAATTTTCACTTGCCAGACGTGCACTTCCCCTTGCCTTAGTTTTTGGCAGCCTTGCCGCTACCTACGTTGGACCGGGCTTTTCAATCGGTTTTGTCGGCAGGGGCTTCAAAAGTGGCTTTCTGTTTCTGGGCATCGGATTGGCATATGCGGTCCAGAATATCCTGGTCGGATTGCTTATTGCGCCTCGCCTGAGAGCCTTGAAAGACTGCCACACATTGGGCGATGCGATAGGTCAAAAGTATGACCGTAAGTGTCAGATTGTTGCCGGGATTATTTCCGTTAGCGTGTGCACGTTTTTTGCTGCAGTTATGGCGCATGCCGGTGGAGTTGTTATCAATGATATATTCGGACTTCCGAACTGGTCGTCTGTCATCGTAGTTGTCGGCGTTACAGCGTTATACACCACATTCGGAGGATTGCGGGCAAGCGTGATAACCGACGCATTTCAGTTCTCCATGTTCGCCGTATTACTGCCTATTACGCTGTTATTTGTTTTGATATTTCGCTTTGATGGAGGAGCTGCGGTTTTTGCCGGGCAGGCTGCAACTGCTACTGCCGGGGGACTTGATTCCACTCCGCTTATTGAGATAGTTGGCCTTGTGGCGGCCTTCTTACTTGGTGAAACTCTCATTCCCCCTTATGCAAATCGGGCGTTAGCGTCCAGAACTACACAGATATCGAGAAATGGTTTTATATTAGCAGGTTTCTTTAGTGTTGTTTGGTTCATCGTTATGATAGCACTTGGTATTGCGGCCCGAACTATTGTCCCGGAGGGAACGGATGAAGACCGTGTCCTGTTGAAGTTAGTCGGATCGATCATGCCTGCCAGTGGTTATGCACTTTTGTTGGTAGTATTAGTATCCGTAGTCATGTCCAGTCTTGATTCACTCCTGAATGCCGGTGCCGTGGCCTTTACCCAGGATATTGTTAAACCATTTGCAAAACTACCGGACGAAAAGGCTCTGAATGTCGGTCGTTGTGCAACTATTGTTATTGCAGCGATTTCCGCGGCTGTCGCACCTGCTGTTCCCAGTGTCATCGACGGCCTCCTTATTTGTTACACCATTTGGGCTTCAGCGATTCTTCCTGCCCTGATCATCGGCCTATTGGTAAAGCAGCCGCGCCCCCTTGCCGGCATCTTATCAATGGGTGTTGGTACATTTGTTGCCATGAGTGCTATAGTTTTGATGTTTATCTTTCCTTCTATAATTAAGGCCCCTGCCATTATTATTCCAGCTCTTGGGGCTGCACTGCTGGCGTATGCCTTGGGACATTGGCTCGACAGAATTAAATCCGGAGTTTGAAAGATGCCAGTATTTATCTTTGTTATCGTGGTAATTGCAGCGTTATTCGCTATTGGCAGCGGCGTTTGGGTTGCGACTGCGTTAGTGCATGCTATTTCCAGACATCGAACTACACAAAATACATGCCTCCCGGAAAACGATAAAAGTAACCACAAGGATTTTTAAGACCGCGACGACTTCTGTGCTTTCGATATTCCCCCCTGTGCTGTGAAATACCCCATTTAACCTAAATTTAAAGATTATACTTTATTTTTTGTGTATAAGGTTGTATATTTCACTTTTTAAACTAAGGAGGCTCCTAATGAACAAGTATATGAGGTTTGACATGAATTACAAAAATATGACAGCGAATATCGTCTCAAGAGGTCTGCCGCGAATTATCTGTATGGCTTTTCTAATCGGCCTTATTTTCCCGTCCATAGTTTGTCTGGCAGCGCGAGACGGAGAGCTTGCCAATATTGTGCCGTTCGGCGAGCTTAAAAGGTGGGACTCACAGGGAAAGGACTACGGCGTCATCTTCGAGGATGCCAGGGACATTTTCCGGGTAATTGTCAGGTTTGCTGATTCTAAAACAGTTCCTGATGCAGAGTCCATTAGATTGGAGTACTGGCAGTCATCATGGCCCCATAGCCGAATCCCTCGCGACAGGTCTTCCGGAGCCGGCGGTTCGGGATGGCTTAACGTTGGCGACTGGTTTCAGGGCAAATGGATAAAAGCTGATACTAATCTCGATGTCAAAGGCAATACTTGTACGTTCACTTTTAATCCGGTCAATGCAAAGGAATTTCAAGACCTGAAGGATTTTTCCGCCCAGTACCGTTCAACGTTGAAACTGCGACTGGTCGCCGACACCCCGCTTCCTGCGATAGATTCGTTTGAGGCTTATACTGATTCGGTCTGGAGCACTCTTGAGTTTGAAGTTCAGTGGGGCGGAACTGCCCAAAAGCAGCGGCAAAACTGGGATGGTCGGCTTGAAGTTTTCAACGGCATCAACGAGCAGGTTCAGCCGCTTTCGGTTGCGAGTAAGGTCAAGGTCGAACGTGACTACACATGGAAATCAAAAGTGAAAGAGAAAACCGACGGCATCCGCGCTCGCATTCTCTATGGAAAAGTGAAAGGCTATAACTCGTTTGATGAGACGATAGTAACGGTTCGGGCAAAACAAGAAACCTTTTCTTTCGCAGCTTCGGACCTGATAAAGCACGGCCATATATTTATCCCGGATTTCGGCGTAATAGTACGTAAGGCCGGTGACAATACAACGTACCAATCGGCCGAGCAAACCTGGCAAAACAATAAAAACAAAAATATCTACACGAGGGTTTCGGGCGTTCCGGAACAGACCATGATTCAGGCGTGGAAGGACATCCCGACCAAGGGCCACCACTATATACCGTTAAGTTTCGAGGGGAGTCGGCAGCACTTTGGTGTTGAAGCAGACGGCAGCGTGTTCTGCCATTATAACTGGCTCTCGAGGAGACCTGGTCGGGACACGAAACGCTGTCTTTACGAAGGTGATACCATCCGGTACCGGTTTGGCCTGGCCGGCGCAGGGTTAATGGATCGCCAAACGATTGACGGCTGCCTTCCTATGATAGTAAGCCAGTGGCAGCGGGATGGTGTTCAGTATCGCCAGACTGCTTTTGTGGTCCCATTCGACGGTATTCCTAATGCCGGCGAGCGCATCTATGCTGAGGATACGCTGGTGTTGATGATGCGATTTGAAATCCAGCCTGTTGATAACCCGGACCGCGAGGCAAAGCTCGATATAGAGGCCATCGCGGGAAGTGCCGAGCAGCTTACCCTCGACAATGGATTGATTTTCGCTGCAGGCGCAGAGCCAAAGCGCTTGCGGATGCTTTTCGCTTCATCGGATGCCTCGTCCGGTTATTCCCTGACTGCGCAGGATGGGAAAGTTGTCTATCGAGCTGCACTGACTGCGGACAATCCGAAACGCACGGTTGAAATCGCTATTCCGTATATCACCTTAACAGAATCTGAAGAATGGGCGCAATTACACCGCATTCGGTTTGATGAAACATTTGAGGCGGTTCGCAAATATTGGAGCAAGCGAGTGCAGGACGGTGCACAAATCTTTACTCCTGAGCCGATGATAAACGATTTCTATAAGGCCCACGTCTCACACCTCTTGATTAATACCGAGCGCGAGGTCGGAAAAAGTGACCGCTACATGGCGAAAGTAGGAACTTTTCACTACGGTGTATTTAGCAACGAGTCGTGCATGATGATTAGTGACCTTGACCGTCGTGGTTACCACAAGCGAGCTGAGCAGGCCCTGGAAACCTGGCTGCATTATCAAGGCACGGTGGGACTACCCGGTAACTTTTCAACAACTGAAGGCCAATTCTACGGTGCTAATGGATACGAGGCCGGTGGTTACAACCAGCACCATGGTTTCGTTCTCTGGTGCCTGGGTGAGCATTATTGGTATACGCAGGATGTTGACTGGCTCAAGCGCGCCGCCCCGAAGATTGCCAAAGGTTGTGATTGGATAATCCGTGAGCGGCGGCGCACCATCACCGAGGCAGACCGCTCACCTATCCGTGCAATCGAGCGGGGTCTATTACCACTTGGCTCTTTAGAAGACATAAGGGACTGGCGCTCCTGGCTTTCCACGAACGTCCATTCCTGGTGGGGAATGCAAAATGCGGCGGCCGCACTCGATGCAGCCGGCCTGCCTGAAGGCAAACGACTGTTGAAAGAAGCAGCCGCCTACCGTAAAGATATTTTGAATGCCTTCACCGAGGCGATGCAAAGGTCCCCGGTTGTCAGGCTTCGCGATGGTAGCTGGATCCCCCATATACCACCTGAGTCACATCGCCGCGGCCGAACCTTCGGATGGATCACTGAGACTCTCGAAGGCGCAATCCACATGATTCGTTCCGGTATGATTGATCCGTGGGATCGTCTGGCTACCTGGATTATCAAGGATTTCGAGGACAACCTGTATATCTCCGAGCAGTACGGCTATAACATCACCGGCGACGAGTTTGAACGCTATTGGTTTAGCAGGGGTGGCATATCGATGCAGGCCAATCTTCTCTGCAATCCGATTCCATATTTGCTCCGCGATGAGCCTAAGCACTTCCTCCGTGCCTACTTCAATGCGTTTGCCGTCAGTTACTTCCCGGATACGCGAATGATGACCGAACATGCTCTGCCGAATATCGGCGACTGGCGCGGTGACCACTACAAGTCTTCCGATGAGGCCAATTCGACATATTGGCTGCGAATGATGTTCATACTGGAAAGAGGAGAAGAACTTTGGCTCGGGGCGGCAATTCCGCGATACTGGCTCGCCGATGGAAAACGCTGTGGAATCGATCATGCGGGGACGTATTTCGGACCGATGTCCGTCAAGTACGAGTCGCAGGCTGCTGATGGTAAAATCGAGATGACCGTCGATCCGCCCCGCCGGAATCCGCCGAAAAGGATATTAGTCCGTTTTCGTCATCCCGAGGGCCGCCGGATGACGCGATGTGAGGTCAATGGAAAGACTTACAAACGTTTCGATCCTGTAAAGGAATTGGTTGTTTTGAACCAGTGTCATAAGCCGACTCGGGTTACGGCATATTACGACTGAGTCTGCATGTTACAGTGCATATAAATGAAAATATCACATGCGTCATGCGTGTCTGCTTTTCGC
>JAOUFU010000273.1 GCA_029858035.1 Phycisphaerae bacterium | reverse complement strand
GCCTTTCAAGTCATATGCTTTACCAAGACTCTCAGCCCAGAGTTGCCGATACCAATCAGCTAAATCTTTGAGGTGGTAGCTATAAGACATCATTACCGAGATTTTTTTGCCATGATTATAATAATGGTAGTTTATTGCGGCGTTTATTGCCGCGGGATTTTTGTAAAAATCTTCGCTGCTAATCCTTTTATCCATATCGCAGGCGCCTGCTAAAAGAGAATCGATATCAATTCCACACATAGCGGCACTGAACAGGCCAACGGCACTTAGAACGCTGAATCTGCCACCAATACCATCGGGCACTTCAAGGCTTCTAAAACCTGCATCGTCGGCAATATCGCGAAGAATACCTTCTTTTGCGTCAGTTGTTGCGATCACTTGATCTTGCAAGCATTTTGGTCCAAGACCTTCAAGAAGAAGTTGTCGAATAATCATAAATTGACTTATTGTCTCAGCAGCCCGGCCGGATTTGCTAATGACATTAAAAACAGTCTTATCAAGCTTGTCGCCAATCCAGTCCAAAAACGAAGCGAATTGAGGAGGATCGATATTATCAAAAACAAATAAACGGGGACCACGGCGCTGCTTGTCGTCGATATTGTACATAAAGGGATTCAACGCGGTTTGTAAAGCAATGTTACCAAGCGCAGAACCACCTATGCCAAGGACAACAAGATTCTCGCATCGGTCTTTAAGTTCCACAACCAGTTCTTTGACCTTTTGGGGAATTTCTTTATTACGAGGGAGGTCTCTGTATGGCGTTTCACCAGCCTGCATCTCTTCATTCAACTGTGCAATTAATGGTGAGGTTTTTTTACCAAGGGCCTCCAATTTACGAACAGTAATGCCATGTCTTGGCCCTATGACATCTGCCATGACATTTCCATAATAGAATTCTACTTGTGGCCTTGGCATTTTTTTATTCCTTGGAATTAGTTCTTAATATTTACGTTCATACCCATCTCAGGGAACTTTTCGCAAGGATTATACATGCTGTCGAGGTTACAGCAACTGAAAAGTCAAACATTCCCGACTTTCATCACATACGAACGGGACAGTTCAATATCATCATCCATTCGTTAGATATGTACAACCTTGATACCGGCGAGCTGGCAGTAGGCCTTGAAGGGCAGCTCGAGGTTTCCATATATGAACAACTGGTGGAAGCCTTTTGTGTCGAGTGTGTCGGCCATATCATCCATCTCAAGCTCGACGGAGGTTCGGCAGCCGCCGGCAGGCGGCGTGTCGATGTTGCGAAGGACACTTCCTGTTCCGAGTATGATTTGGCCCGGCCCTGCAAACTCCATAACCGTCACTTTTTGGCCTATTCGCCAGAGAACCTGGGGCGAAACGCCAAGCTCGGACTCGGAGTGGTTGCGGAGAATTAAAGGCTCGGGCGAGCTGTCGAAGCCATCGAGCTTCGTCGGACAGGAACAGTGGGCGCCCATCAAAGTATTGTTGACAGTGTTCGGCGCGGGGTCCTGCATAAAGCCGGGCCTGTCGAAAAGAAGACTCGTGAGCCGCAGAGAAATGGCTGCGTCGACGTCGGCCTCACAACAGCCGACGGAGCCCTCATTGTTTAACTGTAACCAGGCCATACAGGGCGGGCAGGGAATCTGGCGGCTACCAATCAAACCAAGACAATCCATCGAGATGCCCTGACAGTTTTCGGCGGCCATAATCCGTTTGGCGACAACATAGTTTTTCGCAGAGTTCAGTATGTCCTGTTTGTTAGGCTCAACAATCTTTTCGGATCCCTTGGCGTAGTGGTTGGCGATTTCCCGCATCTCATCCGTTGTCTCGGCCTTATTGAACTCCTCCGGGAATCGATTGCGTGGGACATAGTGCAGGGTCGTGCCGATGACATCGAGCTTTCGGTCATAGGTTTTGTTGCCTGCGACAATGCAGAGGCGGGTGTTCTTCATTTCGTGGATGGTGTTGAACATTTTCAGACCAAAGGCCAGCCAGTTCAGGTCCTGAGTTGCAGCCAGAAAGACGCCGGGGATATTGCGGGTCGCCTGAAGGTCGCCGGTAAAAGATGTTCCCATCGGGCTAAAAACAATCGTCGGGATATCGCCGCGATTCTTGGCGATGTTGTTGGTTTTGGCCCACGAGCTAAAACCCGAGTGGTGGAGGCACATACTGATAACAATGATGCCATCCGGCGGGTTTTCCTTGACTTCCTTGAGGAATGTGCCGACGAGTTCATCGGTGTGGAGAGGCTCATGGGTTATCTGCAGGCTGACATTGAGTTTCGTGACGGCGTCGGTGAGTATCTTAGTGTATTCTTTCTGACGTGCCTTGATATCGTATGCGGCGCCGGGCCAGCCCATCCAGTATTTATCGATATTCGGGCGTATAAATACCACGCGGACGCGCGACTTTCCTGTGGACTTCGGCTCGGCGGCAAACAGCGATGAGGTGAAGTCGAACAGACCGCTCTGCGTGGCCGCGGCCATGGCGCCGGCGGCTGCGAGGAAGCCGCGACGGCTCATCGTACAGGAACAGCAGGATTTGGTACAGTTTTGATGGGTTTGCATTGTGGTTCCTCCTAAAATATAAAGTGTTCTGCAAAATACGTAACAATCTTAAAAATAATGTCTTATGGCTATTCTTCTTTATCCGAATCCGTGCAAAAAACCGGAACTATCAATCATCTTCGCATTATAGCGTTTAGAATTTGGTACGCAATTTATTTTCCCATATTTGAGAAATATTGCTGAACGAAAAAGTGAAGCTTTTGGGGTATAAAAGAAAATAGAACCTGGATTTATGCTCAAAATGATTACAAACAGACAATGAGGATTTGATCTGAAAATTCTTAGTGCGAATCAAAGTAATCAATAAGGGGATACACCTCATCATTGAGTTTCTTCATTAGCTGAAGCAGTGCAACATACGGCTCGTATTTATAGCTGACTATTCCCTTGTTAGAATCTCGATTTGATGGATCAGTACTCAAATCCAGCGGATTATTGTCTCTGTACTTAAACCAATGCCAGCCGACACAAGATTTGGATTCGAGCAAACCGAGAGTGAAATTTTGATAGAACCGGGCCCTATCGGTTTGGGTGGGAACGAGCCAGCCTGCACCAGAGAGATTGGGCAGGCCGGAGTCGTGACCCTTGGCATAGAACTCGGTAATCATAAAAGGCCTGCCGGACTCGGCAGCCCACATCGCCATTTTCTCCCGGTCGGGCGCCCATGCGCCATAATAATTTACCGCTATCACGTCCAGGTGCTTTCCCGCCGCCCTGAATATGATTGGCATACGCAGCGCTCCTCCGTGTAGCCTTGAGCCGAGACATAAATGGTTCGAGTCGTACCTGCGAATGGCATCGGTGGTTATGCGATAATATCTTTCAAAGGCATAGCCAAGGAAGGCCTGACGGTCTGCATCAGTTATGTCCGTCAGGTCTGCATCTTTGCCTTTTCTATTACTGAGCCATTTCCTGGCAGCTTCGTAGCCGTAGCGAAGGTTTGGATTGCTCACATCAAACTGCAAGGACCTGTCGAGCATGTCAGAGACAATGGGCAGCTCATTATCGGAAAAATGACCTATCAGCCAGGGATCTTCTTTAGTAGCGGCCAGTTCCCTTGCGTAATCATCGCAGAACTTCTCAAAATCCGGATGAAATACGGGAATGCAATTTTTGGGATAGCCGAGATGCCCCGGCTCCTGCCGGGTGAGCCTCTTTGACCTGCCGAACGAGCCCATGAAACTCCAGGAAAGGGTATATGCCAAAGGATGCGATGTTGCTCGCAAAAGGAGGGGGTCCGACCAGCCACCTGTCCCGTTGAAGCCGTTTTTAGCAAGAAGGGTAGTAGAAAACTCGGCCCACTTGTCCCAAGTACCGAATTTATCCATTGCGGGTTTTTGGCTGATTTTTGAACTCCCCCTATTGACGCTACAGACACCGATATTGATAAAAAGATTGCCCTCGGGATCCACAAACCACCACCTTTTACCGACTTTCTTTGGATAAAAAAAGCCCCTGGCTTCGGCCTTTTTGCCAAGGTGGCCGCCATATTTGCTGTACCGGACTTTCTTTGAGCCAGGCTGGAAATCCTCGAGTAACTCGATTGTGCGGGTATCGCGCAATGTCCAATCACGGTCCGCGGGCTTTCTCTTAACAGGCACCTTGATATACTTTTGCTTAGAGACTTGCCGGGTCCTATTCTCGGCCTGTGCAGGAGAGTTCAGATTGCCTGTTGCGGCAAAAAACAATACCCCAAGAATATAAACAAAAAGCACTCTATACATAAAAAAGCCTTTGGGCATTAGAAAAACAAAATTCTCGCAATAGAAGCCATTTTGCATTATGTCTCATGGCATTACTTCACTGGACTTTTCCTTCCCTGACAATTTTATTATGTCAATTTAACATCTATCGCTTTCTTTGTGCCCTTATCGAACGAGAATTTACCGGTCAGTTGGCGTCCGGCGATTCGTGCAGTGACTTTGTATTGGCCGAAAAATCCCCGGAAGCGTGCTTTTCCTCCTACTGCGAGCGTTGCTTTTGTTTTCGTCCACCATTTGCTCTTTATGAGGCCGTGCAATTTTTCGTATGCAGGCTTGGGCGTCATGTCTTTACGGAGGAAACCGGCCGGCGCCTGCTGCCATGCTCCCTGGTCTGTGAAATCCCACCAGGTGATTGCCTCGACGGCCGGGTGCGAGAACAAAACAGTATAGAACTCAGGTACTTTCTCGGCCTGATACTTCTCACCCTCCGGCGTGGTGTTCCATCCCTGGTCCGTTCTCCGGCCGGAAACAATTGTAGTCTCAGTGAAGTGCAGCGGCCTTCCGAACTTGGCGAACTTCTGGCAGACATCCCAGGTGTTTTTGACCGGCCAGCAGCCACCGTGCATGTGTGACTGGATTCCGATTACATCGTAAAGCGGTTTGCCATCGTCATCGACAAGTTTGGAAATGACATTGTCGGGGTAAGCCGAATCGGTTCGATAGTCATTGATGAGCAAAGTGGCATTGGGATTGGCCTTTCGCGCTATTTTGAATGCCTGTCGGACATACTCTCCCACTCCCATTCTTCGAATGGCCTCGGTCAATTTCGGAACATTGTCTTTGGCGTGATCGCGGTCGTAATGCGTCGCCTCGTTGACGACGTCCCAGATGTCGATGTCGCCTTTGAACCGGCTAACGCAACGTTCGATTCGCTTGAATTGCAGCTTCATGGCTTCTTCGGGCTCTTCGGGCAGCCATTTCTGCTCGCCCCAGTTCCAGGCGAGGGGATGGCCCTTAGTTGTAATATTGTTGGCCTTGCACCAACGGACAATCTCATCGGTGCGGGCATCATCGGGTTTTCCCTGCTGTCGTTCGTAATTCCACCAGTAGAAAGGCAGGGTCGCGAAGTTCAGCATCGCAGCAAAGTGCTTTTCGTATGCGGCGTTGTCCTCCGGTGTTCTACACCTTTTTAACTTGAAGATATTGCACCCGAACAGAAACTTATGCTTTGTCTGGGTGATGTCCACGGCCGAGGAAGCTTCAAGTGGCTTGCCATCCGGGCCAAGAAGCCTCAAATCCACATCGGCCTTACGATACTTTTCAATGCATGCATCGGCCCCGTCAAGAATTTGCTCTGCGGACTCCTGCTCAGCGGAAAGCAAAGATGGGGATATCGCAAGCGAGGCTGCGCCAAGTCCGCCGGCTTTTAGAAAATCACGGCGATTCATAAGGTCCTCCTTTAAATGAGTTTTGAAAAGCCTAATATCAACGGCCTGCATTTTACCAAAGTTTCTTTTACCACTCAACATCTAAAACAAAAGGCACAACCTGATCCCGGCTGTGCCTCTTGCCTCAAAATAATCACCCTCAATGCTTTTAACTAAAGATTATTCTGAAAAAACTTTACTCATATATATTCGTGATATGGTCAAGTCAATATACTCTTTCCGGTTACCTCATCTACCAAATCAATTTCCTTAAATCGGCAGAAATGCTGAAGCTCCCTGGTGATATCTCCATAGCAGGTCTGGCGGTGCAGGCCATGCGACCAGTTTTTCCATAAGTTTATCACATCGCCGTCCACTTTGACCGCAAACTTTGTACGGCAGCCCCTGTCGTGCTCAAGTTTAACAAGAGTGTTCGTAATTTCACCCGTAAAGTACAGGATGAGGTCCGTGCCAATAAGTTCGGCCTGCGTGACCCTTTGACCGATTCGCATCTCGACCTGCGGAACGACGCCCTGCCGGCGCTCCATAACGGTGCGTAACTTGTACGGGGCGGCCGGTCCGGCTGGGCCATCCATCTTG
>JAOUFU010000272.1 GCA_029858035.1 Phycisphaerae bacterium | reverse complement strand
AAAATATTATAGATGGCTGTTACATGCCGCGGCAGAAGGTATAGGATTGATTAGCAAATAGTCCGGTAAAAGTTCAAATATCCGGCCATGATGTGATTTAAGTGTTGTGCCCAACTATAATTAAAACATTGTTTGACAGCCCGACCTTGTAAACGTAATATAATGGGCTCGTAATAAATTAATACCTTTTCGGGATTAGGAAATAGTTATGGCAGGCCAACACAAAACTGCAACGGCAAACCAACACAGCATATCCGCCGGTGGTTTAGCGCCGGTAACTTCGGCCCCCGCGTCCCTGGCCGGTCGAAGTATGCCGGAATCCCTGGCCGCCGAGGCCGCCGTGTTAGGCTCTATGATTATCGACCCCCAGTGCATCAGCCATGTAGTTGAGCAGTTGAAAACAGAGGCCTTTTACCGCATCGAGCATCAAATGATTTTTGATGCCCTGATTGCGCTCTTCGAGAAAAATCCCATCCGGACGGCCGAGCACACAGACACCGGCCACGCCCTCGATGCGGTCCTGCTCCGCGATGAGCTGGAAAAACGAAAGCAGCTCGAAGCGGTAGGCGGCGTTGAGTACATCACCAAAGTTATGGACTCTGTCCCCTCATCCGCCAACGTCATGTATTACGCCGGCATTGTAAAAGACAAACAATTGCTTCGTGAGATGATTGTCGCTGTCAGTGAAATACTTGATGATGCCTATAACGAGCTTGGCGAGCCGGACCAGAAACTCGACGAAGCAGAACGCAAAATTTTTGCCGTTACCGATAAAAAAATTACCGGTGCCGCCGACGCATTAAAGGACCTGGTTTCTCAGGTTTATGCCCTTATTGAAAAGCGTAAGGGAAGTCTCGTCACCGGCCTGGCCACGGGCTATTTCAAGCTCGACGAGCTCACCTGCGGACTCCAGAAAGGCGAGATGATAATTGTCGCGGGAAGACCCAGCATGGGAAAGACCTCACTGGCATTGAATATCGCGGAGCATATAGGCGTGTTCGAAAAGGTCCCGGTCGCGATATTTTCATTAGAGACGGGAAGGCAGCAACTGGCCGAAAGGTTCCTGTGCAGCATCAGCGGCATTGACGCCCAGATTGTCAGAAAGGGGCTTCTCGATACCGACCATCATCAGAAGCTTATTGAGGCCTGCGGCCAGTTATCGGAAGCCTCAATCTTTATCGACGATACTTCGACACTCACTCCCCTGGCGCTTCGAGCAAAGGCAAGGAGACTGAGGAGCCAGCACAACATAGGCTGCATCATCGTGGATTATATGCAGTTGATGCACGTAGGCACCGGCAGGGTGGAATCACGTCAGCAGGAAATCACCATGATTTCAAGGTACCTAAAGGCACTGGCAAGAGAGCTAAACATTCCCGTTGTCGTTCTGAGCCAATTGAACCGCTCTCCCGAAGGCAGGGAGAGTCACAGGCCCAGGATGAGTGACCTGCGAGAGTCAGGCAGTATCGAGCAGGACGCCGACGTCGTGATATTGCTCCACCGTGAGGATTATTACCATCGTGGTGAAAATGACTACGATACAAACAACACGGCCGAACTGATAATAGCAAAACAGCGCAACGGCCCCACAGGGAATGTGGATCTCGTTTTCAGGGAAAAATACACGAGATTTGAGAACGCCTCTTCCATAGAAGAGCACGATGGCGGCGATGTGCCATTTTAGGAAATTAACGGATGAAGAAATTCCATGTGTGTGTTCTTCTTGTTTCGACAACACTTTTACTCATGACGCAGCCCTCTTCGCAGGCAGCCGAAAAAGGGAACGCTGTCGGAAAACTTATCGTTGGGTCGATTGAGTTTGATTCAGGCGGCAAAAAACGCTCATTTAAAGACAAGAAACTCCTCGAAAAACTCGAATTCGAGACCGGCGACGACGTAATCTGGGCCGAGCACGGAAGAGACAACCTGGAAAAATTTTATCACGAGAAGGGGTTCGCCTTTGCTCAGATAGACTTGAAGACCGAGCAGCTCCCGGATGGCAAAATGAAGTTGACTTATAAAATTGACGAAGGCCCAAAGGTCGGGATAGGCAGGATTTCCATCAGAGGCAATAACGCCCTGAAAAGTGAACCGCTTAAGCAGGCCTTAAAGACAACGGGAAAAAAATGGTTTTTTTGGTCAAAAAACTATCTCCAGGAGGAATTGACCAGAGACCTTAACAAGCTAAAAGGTATCTATTGGGATAAAGGCTTTCTCGCTCATACAATAACCTATTCCCTCAGCCCCGACATACTCGACCCGGCCGTAATAGAACAGGAGCGAACACGCCAAATGTGCAAGGTCGACATAACTTTCGAAATTGAGGAAGGCCCGGTTTATACCGTTGAGAAAATCCTTATAAACTTTATTGATGATGTGGGCAAAACCTCCGAAACAATCGTTCTCAAGTCTACCAACCCCGAGGACCAGCAGGCCCGCACAGAAAACCAGACCTTCGACGAAAAACAATTGCGGGCACGGGTAAAATCAGAGCCGGCGCAAATCTACAGCGAGAGAACGGCCAACTCGGATACCAAGCAGCTCCGTATGCTTTACGGTGTTAACGGATTCATCAACGCCAGGATTAAGCTGCTCAGACCCGTCTTCATTCCTGACACCCACGCCGTCAATATGGAATTCGAAATATTCGAGGGCCGACAGTATCGAATCGGCAGGATTGATATAACCGGCAACAAGGAAGCCCAAGACAAGGTTATCCGGCGGATATTAGACGAGTACGACTTTGTTCCGTCTCATTTATACAATTCCGGTATCGCCCCCAAAGAAGGCGGAGGAGAATTGGAAAAAAAGATACAAAGGATGACATTGGCTGAGGAGGTCACTATTGCACCGATGGGCCCGGCATATGGTCCGAAGGATTCCAAAGTTCTTGGTCAGGACGCAGAGGTAAATATAAAAGAGGGCTTGACGGGCAATATCTGGCCGGGCGTTGGAGTGAGCAGCGACCACGGTTTTGTTGGTCAGTTGATTTATGACGAGCGGAATTTCGACATTACGGACTGGCCTGAAAGCATCGAAGAGCTGATTCCGGGGCGGTCATTCAGAGGGGCGGGTCAGAGTTTTAAGATTGGAGCAGAGCCGGGGACAGAACTGAGTCAATATTCGGTCAGTTTCGGAGATCCATATTGGGGTGGAGAACCGAACAAGCCGATACGGCTTGGCGTGACCGGCTCAAGCTGGGAAAGGTACAGAGAAAGCTACGATGAGGAGAGGATAAAGGGATATGTTGGATTCGAGAAGCGCTACAATCACGGGCTTTGGTTCAGGAGCATCAGCTTTCGTACCGAAGAAGTTGACGTTGGCGATATCGATACCGACGCTCCAATAGAAATCAAAGAAGTAGAGGGCGGTAATTTCATCGCAGGTATCAAGCTTGGGATCGAACGAAATTCAACGGACGACGAATTCATGCCGAGCAAAGGTTCCATTTTTGACGTTAGTTATGAACAGGTTGGCGGCGACCACAGCTTCGGGATATTGAAAGGGGCCCAGAGATGGTACAGGACCCTTCATGAGGACCTGGCCGAGCGGAAAACCGTTCTGTCGATAAAGCTACTGGGAGCGACTACCATCGATGAAGCACCACCTTTCGAGAAGTTTTACGGCG
This sequence comes from Phycisphaerae bacterium, assembly GCA_029858035.1. Taxonomy (GTDB): domain Bacteria; phylum Planctomycetota; class Phycisphaerae; order Sedimentisphaerales; family Anaerobacaceae; genus CS2-K091. The sequence continues at coordinate 2,650 of JAOUFU010000272.1, read as the reverse complement.
GCGGCACGGGCACGTATGGCATGAGGGGATTCGATTATCGAGGTGTCAGCACGAGGGGAATCAATACGGTCACCTCAGAGCGGGACGACCCAATAGGCAGTGACTGGATATTTTTGGCCAACGCCGAGGTGACAGTGCCCCTTACGGGCGAAAACTTCGCGGCGTTGTTTTTCATTGACAGCGGAACGGTCGATTCGGGCAGTTACCGCGCGGCGGCGGGGGCAGGGATACAGATATTGATTCCCCAGTGGTTCGGGCCCGTGCCGATGAGATTCGAGCTGGCAGCGCCGATTATGAAAGATGATGATGACGATACACAGGTTTTCAGTTTCTCTGTGGGAAAGTTGTTTTAAACATGCGGCGGCGCAGATTAGTGAAAAATGTAAAACGAGGAATTAAAAATTTTGCGGCTTAAAGCTGTTCAATTGTAAATATGAACTTAAATCAAGAAAAGGGGAATTATGGATAACAGAAAAACCACCTGGCCTTTAATTTTAGGGGCAATTTTGACAGCCACCCTATGCTCAGGCTTTATTTTTGACTGGGGGAAGAAGAAGGCCAAAGACCCGAACGAGGCGAAAAACGCAGCAGCAGCACAGGCAATACAGGAAGAGAAACTCACTGCGCAGGACGAAAAAATTGCCGAACTCAACAGGAAAATCGACGAGCAATCGAAGCTGCTTGCCGCCCAAGAAGAGAAATATGCCGAACTCGAAAAGAAAATTAAGAGATTTGACGAGATAGAGGCGAGCGTGAAGAACCGTAATGCCGACATCAACGATTCCGACATGTCGGCGATACGGGAGATGATTGAAAAACAGGTAAAACTTAACGTCAAAAAAGCGGACATGCCGGCGATGGGCGTTGTCAGTATCCGTAAAATCTTTCGGGACTGCAAGAGAACAGCGCTGTATCGACAAGAAACCAACGCCGAACGCCAAAAAATCGGTGCCGAACTGAGCAAGCTTGACAGCGAGATCAAGGCCCAACAGGCAGGACTGAAGACATTAAAAAACGGCAGCGAGAATTATATGGCGCAGGTAAAGGAGATACTTGAAAAGCAGGCGAGATTGCAGGCGCAGCAGGAATTCCACAAGCAGCAGTTAGCGCTCAAAGAGCAGCAATTAACCGAGAATATTTACGGAGACATCCTTCGTATAACCAGCTATATCGCCAAGGAGAAAGGACTTGACCTTGTGTTCGAAGCCAGTGAGCCCGAGCTTCCCGCGTCGAGCCCGACGGAACTGGAACTTTCTATGGGGACACATAAACTTCTGTTCGGTGGGGGGTGCGTTGATATTACCGAAGAAGTGATAGGGCGGCTGGACACGGGGCTTTAGTCGTTAGTATTTAGTATCCAGAATTTAGCCGGCGGAAGCTTTCAGCAGTACTTTTTTAGGTTGACGGATAAGGAAAATTAAAAATCAAAAAGTAAAATGTAAAATTGTGTAGGCCCCTTCGACTACGCTCAGGGCAGGAAAGGCTATAGGGTGTAATGTTTTTTATTGCCGATCGATTAATTGTTTGACGCGAATTGGGGTGGGGTGGTATTCTTAATGTAATGAACATAGAGCGGATTTGAAAAGTAGCAATAATTGGAAAATATTTTTGACTTTCAACAAGTGAATGGTTATAATAAAATGCAGTTCTGCTTTGGCTAAGTCTTTGTTATAAAAAGGGCTACAGAAATTCCCTTAGATAGCAAAAATAAAATTGTACACGGGAGTGGGAGTGTGTATAGTGGCAAAAAATCGATATAAAGCTCACGTAAATCGTCATAGACACCGATAAAAACAAGAAAAGGAGATTTTTAATGTAAGAGTGAATATTGAAGGGGAGAGTTTAGAAAGGAGTGAAGATGGACACGGCGGCAATGGTGGGATTAATGGGGCTCACATTTTTCTGTAACAAATGCGTGGAGGTATTCTACAAGTTCAGCAAGGAGGGGGTTGTTTCAGAGGAATTGAAAGAAACTTGTAAGCGTGCAATATCTGCATTTAAGTCACTAAAGTGGCCGAAAGAACCAGATTTGCCTAATGGTGAGAAAGTAGCTCTGTTTAATACTAACGAAGAAATAGAGTCATTTGAGCGGGTGTTAGCATCCAAATCGGAACACGCAGAGAAAATGCTTAATGAATTGATAAAGGAACTCAGCTTTGTACTAGAAGATACTAATCCTTTAGCTAAGAGGAAGACAGTAGCGAAGAAACTCCAAGATTTTTTTGACACTTTAGGTGATTGCAGTTTTTATGCTACGAGGGATTGCCTAAGAGAAGCGCCGACGCCGACTATGATGGGAGTATAGGGGGGAGGTAATTGCCTGATTTAGATACTCAAGTCAAAAATGAGGGGTTTCGTCTCCTTAGGTTATGCAAGGACCTAAGAGAATTCATACTTTCCGGTCAGTCCAGAAAAACTTATCTTGAAGAGACAGAACATTTCTTAGAATACATCAAACAATCACTGGAAGCTGTTGATAACTTTGTTAGACAAACTGTTAGCAAGGAAATAGCTCCTCCATTGGTCAACTCAAAGTTGAGAGAGCTTGACTCCATTAGAAAAGGACTTTTCTGGCTATATATTCTTATAAAAGAAGCTATCGACGCAGATACATTATCGATACCATATTCTTTAACTATCTTTCTAAATC
>JAOUFU010000271.1 GCA_029858035.1 Phycisphaerae bacterium | reverse complement strand
TGCGTTTGCAATTACGGAACCAATATTCAGGATGCTCTTGTTTGGTTCGGCAACGACAGAGTAAGAAATATTCGCCATCGGCTCGGAGGCACTCACTCCTTCCGCCGAGCTCAGACGAAGATTCTTAACTGTGGATGAACCGGAGGCAGCAACTTTATCTTTCCCGATGGACGCATCGCCATTGGCGGAAAGCTCCCCGCTCATTTTGTATTGGCCTATGTCAACGAACTGTCCTAACTCGGACTGTAGACTCGCCAGATTGATGTTGGCATTGTATTTCAGTGCTTCGCTGGTGCCGGTGCAGTCGATTTTACCGAATGATGCAGTCAAACCGACCTTATCGAAGATTACCTTGTCCTTTTCTGCTGTAATGTCAGCCTCGGCCTTGATGGGTTGCTGCAGAATTATGTCTTTATCGTCAACAGTTCCTTTTAATTCCGCAAGACTTACATTGCCTGTGACCTTTCTTTTTCCATCTTTTGTAGCCGTGGAAACCGTGCCGCTGAGTTTGCCGGATGTTACTTCCATACCCTCCTTAACACCGAAAGTTTTAGGCATCTGGGACAGGACCTGGGCTGCGTCTAATTCAAAACTGCCGCTTAGACTTGAATCCGAGTGTAAAAACTCGGAGAACGAATCGAACGTGGCAGGAAACGAACCGGCCGCCTGGGCCTTTAGCCAGTCGGTTGTGATGTCCAGGCTTTCGATACGTATCATTTTCTGTTCACGTTTGAGTTTTGCACTCACATCAAGGTTGTTGGTCTTCAGCCTGTCACCTTTTAGCAGGGCGCCGGTTATATCGAGGTTTTTGGCTTTGATGTCGGCGCTGATATTTTCGAATTGCCCATCTTTAACTTCGCTGCTTACACTGCCCGAGAGCACTCCTTCTGCTTGAATCTCAACACCGGCTAATGCCAAAAAGGGAGCTAAAGAGGGCAGGTCCAGGTCTGTGACCTCAACAGAAACCTTACCGCTGGTTCCTTTGAGCGTCCAGCCTTTAGCCTTACCGGGGATAATTCGCCCGTCTGCTTGGATCTCTGACTCTTTGCCGGCACTGGCAACAAGCGTGTGCAGGCTGAAACTTGTCTCCTGCCCCGGTGGACGCAGGTTCACTCGAGAGCCAATTTGCGAAAGTTCAACGGTTTTAGCGTGCTGATCGGTTACTTTCACATTCCCATTATTGATGACCAGATCCATCTTTTTTATCGGCAGGACAATGGGTGTCGATTGTGCGCGGGCCGTCGTCTTTTGCTTAGGCACCGAAGTCTCTTTTGGCTGCCGGTTTTCGAGATTTATCTCCACTCTCGGCTCATCGATTATTGTTTCTCCCAATGCGACACTCCCGGACAGGATGGAGCCGTAATGGGGTTTTGTGGAGATTTGCTTTACCGCAACGGACGTCTGGCCGGAACTGTCATTAAAACTAACATCTCTGACCTTGATACCTTTCCACCAGCCCATAGATAGACTGGCGAAGTCTGTTTTGCCTTCAATGGAATTGTTGATTTTGGCCAGTATAAAGTTCCGGCCTTTGGCGGAAGACACAAAAACAGGTATAAGAAAAACCACAAGCGCAATCAAACCAACTATGAATACGGGTACGAGCTTGAGCATTCTTTTCTTGTTCTTTTTTTGAGGCGCCTCTTTTAAGCTTTTTTGTGTTTGCATAACTTCATCCTCCTAAAAAATTAGTTTCTGATTTAGAGATGGCTTCAACTAAAGAGCGCATGAGCCCGAGGATGTAAGATACTTATGATTTGTGCACTTTTGTCAAAGTCAATCGAGCATAATTTCATCCGATTTCTTTTTGACTATTGAGTCAACCTTGTCGACACATTCTTTGGTAATATCATCCACTTGTTTCTTGCCTTTATCCAGGTCATCTTCGGTGACAATTTTGTTTTTTTGCTCTTTTTCGAGCTGCTTGTTTGCATCTCTTCTTATATTACGAATACTGACCTTTGCCTGTTCTCCCATCTGTTTAGCCTGGCCAACGAGTTGTGTTCTTCTTTCTTGGCTGAGAGATGGAATATTGAGCCGGATGATTTTACCGTCCAATATAGGTGCAATGCTCAAATCGCTGTTTTTGATTGACTTTTCGATATCCTTGAGCGAAGAAGGATCGAACGGCTTAATCACAACCATATCTGCTTGTGGAGTTGCAAGTGTCGCAATCTGTTTCAAGGGCGTTGGCGTCCCGTAGTAATCGACCTTCAAATTCTCAACCAGCCCCGTAGAAGCCCGTCCTGTCCGGACTGCTTTTAATTCATCCTGCAGGAATTCAACCGCCTTTTTCATCTTTGTTTCATTATCGGAGACTATCTCTTTTGTAGGCATCTACAACTCCATTTCGTATCGCGTATTGTGTTGTTCCTCGCAATACGCATCACGCGTCACGAGCTACGGATTAGGGTGCCAACCTGCTCGCCGCAAAGGGCCTTCGCCATGTTACCTTTTTTGAAAATATTCAAAACGATAATCGGAATATTATTGTCCCTGCTAAGGCTTACAGCCGAATGGTCCAGTATTCTAAGGTTTTTGTTTATCAGGTCATCATAAGATATCGTTTCAAACAGCTTGGCATCTGGATTTTTTTCGGGATCATCGCTGTAGACACCATCGACTTTTGTCGCCTTTATCAGCAGGTCCGCTTCGAGTTCGGCTGCCCGTAAAGCGGCACAGGTATCCGTCGTAAAAAAGGGATTTCCCGTTCCGCCGGCCAATATCGCTACTCTTCCCAGTTCGAGGTGGCGAATTGCGCGTCTGCGGATAAAAGGCTCACACATCGCCGAGACCTCTATTGCGCTCAGGACCCTTGTCGGTTGACCCGATTTCTCAAGCGTTTCCTGTAGGGCGCAAGCGTTTATGATAGTAGCTAACATTCCCATATAATCGGCGGTATTTCTGGGGATATGGCTGGCTCGGGAGAAACTTTCTCCTCTTATAAAATTACCGGCACCGACAACAACAGCCACCTGTGGCCCGAGTTTACATAACTCCGATATCCTGTTAGCTAATGACTCAAGGGATGGGCCGTCAATCCCGAATTCCCCGGGCCCGCAGAAACTCTCCCCTGATAGCTTCAGCAGCACGCGATTATATTTGCTCTTTGCCATTTAGGTACTATCTCGTATTTCATATATCTACCGAGGTACGATTCTTAGCCGACTTCAAATCGGACAAATCTCTGTATTGTGGCTTCTCCGCCGGCTTGTTTGGCTGCTTCTGTGAGAACTTGCCCAACTGATTTGCTGTTGTCTTTGACAAATTGCTGTTGTAAGAGACAGTTTTCAGAAAAAAACTTCTTCATTTTGCCTTCGACGATTTTATCTATTATATTTGCAGGCTTATTTTTAACCTGCTCGGCGAAAATAGCTTTTTCCTGTTCGATCATTGCAGGATCAACTCCATCTTTATCCAGAGATAGCGGCTTGGTCGCAGTAATGTGCATCGCTATATCTGACGCTGTCTGTTTTAGCACATCTGCAGCCGCGCATGTTTCATCACTGGTTTCAATCTGAACCATTGTGCCGACTTTTTCATTGAAATGAATGTATGTACTTATAAGCCCGGGACCATCGAGCTTGTATTTTGCAAAGTCACCGACCTGTGTTTTCTCGCCGGTCTTGCTGACTGTTTCTGTCAGGATATCGTTGAACTTCTTTCCATCAACGATTGTTTCCAGGATATTGTCGACACCTTCATCGGCCGCACAGGCCAGGGCGGCAGCGGCCAGTGCGCTTGCTGTGGTTACAAAGTCATCGCTCTTGGCTACAAAGTCGGTCTCGCAGCAAAGCGTTGCCATTGCAGCCGCTTTGCCGTCTTCACTAATCTTGCTGACAACTGTCCCCTCTGTAGTTTCTCGTTCGGCACGTTTGGCTAAAGTTGCAAGACCCTTTTTCCTTAGTATCCCCATAGCCTGCTCGACGTCCCCATTTGCTTCTTGCAGGGCTCTTTTGCAGTCCATCATCCCCTGGCCGCTAATCTTTCGCAGTTTCATCACCATTGAAGCTGAAATCTCTGTCATCTTAAAATCTCCTGTCTTGTATTGCGTTGTTTGTTTACGCCAAACAAAATACGAACAACGCGCTATGGGGTGGACTGCTCTGGTTCTCGCTGCTCAGTTTCACCTTTTTGTGCCGGCTCTGCAGTTGCTGTCGGTGTTTCCTCTTTTGGCGGTGTCTCCTCGGCAGCGCCAACGGTTTCTGTTTCAGCTTTATCCGCACGAGCCAGGCCCGGCCTCTTCGAGCGGATTCGCCTCGGTCGTTGCGTCGGTTCCGGACGAGTTGAAGCCATCGTTTTGCCAATCGCCACGGCGTCGGCCAGCTCGTTTAGGATCAGGTCAATAGCTCGGATCGAATCATCATTCGCCGGTATCGCAACATCCACTGTGTCTGGATCTGAATCCGTATCGAGAATTCCAACCGTTGAAATCTCCAGCTTTCTGGCCTCACGCAGAGCAAGATATTCCTTCTTGGCATCAACAACTACGACGGCACCGGGGAGCCGAGACATGTTTCGAATGCCATCCAGATTACTTTTTATCTTCCGCATCTCGCGCTTCAGTCTCGAGGCCTGTTTTTTACTCTCACTCTCAAGTGCTCCGTCTTCCTGCATAACCTCCAACTGTTGCAGTCGCTGCAGTCGAGACCGGATAGTCCTGAAGTTGGTTAGCATACCACCCAGCCACCGCTCAGAGACATAGTGCATCCCGCACTTGTCTGCTATAGACTCAACTGCCTTTTGTGCCTGACGCTTCGTGCCTACGAAAACTACATCTTTACCGGAGGAAACCACTTCAGCAAGAAGCTTTCGAGCTATCAGAAGCCCCTTTAAGGTCTTTTTCACATCGATAATATGAATATTACCGCGCTTTGCGAAGATAAATGGGGCCATTTTGGGATTCCATCGGCTTACGCTGTGCCCAAAATGCACCCCTGCGTTAATCAGTTCACGAGCCAGTTCTTTAGTCACAAAAACCTCCAAATATTTTATAAAAATTCTCTCATCCGCCACAGACGGACAGCCAAACCACGAAATTTAATGCAAACCACATAAAATGTCAAGAATTTATGTCAAGAATTTTTGCTAAATCTAATGTTGTACGATATTTGGGAATTGTTACTTTTTCAGCTTATTCGCAACCGGACGTGCTTTATGCACCTCAATATTTGTTTTGGTATTGCGTGTCGCCGGGCGCCGGACGCGCCAGGAAGTTTAATTACCTATTGTGGAATGCAACCGGCCTTTGTGGATAAATTAAGGTCAGGGGCAGACTCCGGCTAAAAACAGGGCCTAAAAATATCACCCTGATAAAATAACTCCGGGTGATAGCGGTGCCAGGGATAAATAAAGTTCAGATTTATCCAATACTATTCCGCTGCCTGCTGTTTACCGTCATCAGCTAATTCTACTTTTTCCTCTCTTGGCCTCCCGGGAGAAATCCCCGATTTGCTTTTCCTCGATATTTCGACAATTGGAATGGGCGGTTGCTGTTGGGTTTGAGGTAAATTGCCCTTGTCGGGCTCGGAGAGGGCAAGGATGGCCTTGTGAACGGCCTCTTCGGCCGGCTCTTCGGTCAACGGACGTAAGTGTATCGAAGATAAAGGAGCACTTTGTTTAGCAAAAACAAGTTTTTCTCGAATCAATTCCAACAGTGCCAGGAATAATCCGATCATTACGACACGGTTGGATTTAGACTCAAAGATACGTTCAAAACTTGTCGGACCCTCTTCCTGCAGACGGTGTAAAATCTCTATCTGGTACAAATCAATGGGAGTATCGTCCTTGATGTGCCTTATGGCACGATCTGCGCCGGTTGCCTGCATAAGAGATGCAAAAGCCTCCAGCAGGTCCCAGATACTTACATTGTCAATATCTATCTGAGGCTCAGGATCGGGATTAATACACTCGATAACGCTGTCAGGACGTGTGAAACGTTCCCTCTGACTGGCGGCGGCATCACTGAGAAGATTCGCAGCATCTTTGAATTTTTTATACTCCAGCAGTTGGCGGATAAGCTCTGCGCGAGGGTCGGAAAAATCATCGGCCTGCATCTGTTCTGGTTCTGCTTTGGGCAGGAGCATCGCTGATTTTATCTGCATCAACGTTGCCGCCATGACTAAAAAGTCGCCAGCCAAATCAATGTCAAGACTTTTCAGCATTTCGATATATCGTATATACTGGTCGGTGATTTTGGCAATGGGAATGTCGTAAATATCCACCTCTTCCTTGCGTACCAGATACAAGAGCAAATCCAAAGGCCCTGCAAATATGTCAAGATCTACGCGATAATCAGCCAATTCATGCCCTCGGTA
>JAOUFU010000270.1 GCA_029858035.1 Phycisphaerae bacterium | reverse complement strand
CGTTGGCCCCGTAAAATCCCTCACGGTATCGTCAATAACTCAATAGCCGGAACAATCGACGTCTTCCCCACTATCCTCAAAGCCGCAGGCGTCAAAGTGCCAAAAGACCGCATCATAGACGGCAAAGACATTTGGCCGTTGTTGACTTCCGACCGTACCAGGGGCCCCCACGATGCGCTTTTCGGGATGCAGGGCACGAACCTGATGACCGTCCGCAGCGGCAAATGGAGACTGCACGTCCGCTCGCCGGGCCCACTGCCAAAACGTGGCAACGACTGGGTCGACCCTCGCGGACCCGATGGCGTTACGATTATCGCTCCGTATGAACAGGCCAGACCCTCTGCCTACCCGGGCTCTATCGCCGGCGACGAACCGAAGAATATGATGCTGTTCGATATCGAGGCCGACCCTGCAGAGCAGCACGATGTCAGTAAACAGCACCCGGAAGTTGTCAAGCGCCTTAAAGCCCTCTATGATAAGACACTCGCTCAGGTCCCCAAATTCGACCGCCCGAAGCAATTCAATGGCCTGCGACGCATCAAGGGAGGCAGCCTCAGTTACGATAACTAATCTTTATCGAGCTTGATATGATAGTTTTATTGACGGATTTTGGCCAAAGCGAATATGTAGGCGTGATGAAAGGCGTGATTTACAAAATCGCCTGCGATACAAAAATAGTCGATTTATGCCACGACATCTCCCCCCAAAACATCATCGAAGCTTCGTGGATCCTTAAAAATAATTACAAATACTTCCCGAAAGGTGCGGCGTTTTGTTGTGTAGTTGATCCCGGCGTGGGGACACAAAGAAAAGCATTGGCCGTGAAAACTGAAGACTTTTATTTTGTCGCCCCGGACAATGGCCTGCTCTGGGAAACGCTCAAACCTCAGAGAATAATTGAAATAAGGCAAATTCCCGTCCCCCCGGATGCCAGCCGAACTTTTCACGGAAGGGATGTATTCGCAAAAGCGGCCGTAAATATTGACCTGGGTAATTTCAATGACGTGGGTGAAAGAATAAAAGAGATAGAGAAGTTGGAGCTTTACAAAAATCAAAGAGAAGGAATTGTCGTCAGAATTGACAGGTTCGGAAATATCGTAACTAATCTCCCAAAGCAGGATAAGGATACATATTCTCTGCAAATAGCCGGCAGTAAATACGTGATGAATTACTGTCTCGATTATGACTCTGCAAATGAAGGCGAATTATTCCTGATTGAGGGTTCGTGCAATACCTTGGAGATTAGCTTAAAGAATGGAAATGCCGGTGATAAGTTAAACGTAAACGTTGGAGAAAAAATAACAATTTCCTGAGAGTTTGAAAGCCGTCAGTTAGTCTGGCATTTCTCGATATGAGTTATCTTTGTCGGTTTTGCTTATACCACTCTATCGTTGTCTTAAGCCCCTCCTCGAACTTCATCTTTGCCTCAAAACCAAAAAGTTTTTTGGCTCTGGATGTATCAAGGCATCGTCTCGGCTGACCGTCAGGTTTCGAGGGGTCCCAGCGAATCTCGCCCCCAAAGCCCGTTAGCCTGACAATCTTTTCAGCCAGCTCCTTGATCGTTATTTCAAATCCCGCGCCGATATTGACCGCCTCGGCACCGTTGTAGAGTTCGGTCGCCAGCAGGATACCCTCGGCTGCATCAGACGCGTAGATAAACTCGCGTGACACTTTGCCTGTCCCCCAGCAGTCAATATGGTCCGCACCGCTTTCAATCGCATCGACGCATTTCTTTATCAACGCCGGTATAACGTGACTGCTGGCAGGGTCAAAATTGTCACCGGGACCGTATAGATTGACTGGCAGCAGGAATATCGAATTAAAACCGTATTCGGCCCTGTATGATTGCGACTGGACCAGCAGCATCTTTTTCGCCAGCCCGTAAGGTGCATTGGTTTCCTCGGGGTATCCATCCCAAAGGTCTTCTTCCATAAACGGCACCGGCGTAAATTTCGGATACGCACAAATCGTCCCAATTGCTACAAATTTTTCAATATTATTCAAACGCCCCTGCTCGATAAGCTGGACACCCATCATCAAATTCTTGTAGAAGAATTCCCCCGGATGCTCGCGATTGGCGCCGATGCCTCCGACAACCGCCGCAAGGTGAATGACAATGTCAGGCTTCATGTCCGAATACATCCGGACGATATTGTCCATCTGAACCATGTCGTAGTCTTCAATCTTGGGCACGAGAATGTTCTTACAGCCTCTTCTTTTCAGACCTTCGATGACATAGCTGCCTAAAAATCCCGCCCCGCCCGTAACAACAATTCTTCTGTCCTCAAAAAAACCGCTCATTCTTCTTACTCTTCATGATCTTTCAAAATCTTCTCTCTTTCAGCAATCTTCATATCCGCATCCGTCATCATTTGCGCAAGCCCTTGGAATGTCACCTTCGGCTCCCAGTTAAGGACCTTTTTTGCCTTGCTCGCATCACCAAGCAGACAGTCAACTTCAGTAGGCCGAAGATAACGCGGGTCAATCTCAACATACTTCTGCCAATCCAAATCAAGATGCCCGAAAACCTCCTCCAGAAATTCACGCACCGAATGGGTCTCGCCCGTAGCTATCACATAATCGTCAGGTTTGTCGTGCTGAAGCATCAGCCACATTGTTTCAACGTAATCCCCGGCAAATCCCCAGTCGCGCTTGGCGTCCAGGTTACCCAGATAGAGCGTGTCCTGCAGCCCTAACTTGATTCGTGTCGCCGCCCGCGTAATTTTTCGGGTAACAAACGTCTCGCCTCGTCTCGGTGATTCGTGATTAAACAGAATACCGTTACATGCAAACAGCCCGTAAGCTTCTCGATAGTTCACTGTCTGCCAGAAACTGTAAACCTTCGCACATCCGTATGGGCTTCGTGGATAAAATGGCGTGTTTTCTGTTTGCGGAGTTTCAACCGCTTTGCCGTACATCTCGCTGCTGGAGGCCTGGTAGAACTTTGCCGGTTTATCGCTGGTCCGAATCGCTTCGAGCAGTCGAAGCGTCCCCAGCGCATCCGTATTGACCGTATATATTGGCGTATCAAAACTCACCCTGACGTGACTTTGGGCGCCTAAGTTATAAACCTCATCCGGCTTAATATCGTTTACAATCGTGGATAGATTCCCCCCGTCCGTCAAGTCACCGTAAACTAATCGAAGCTTCGGCTGTTCGTGTGGATCTTTATACAAGTGGTCAATCCGGCTGGTGTGAAAAGATGAGCTGCGACGAAGTACGCCCCAGACCTCATAATCTTTTTTCAAAAGCATTTCCACAAGATATGAACCATCCTGTCCCGTAATCCCCGTAACCAATGCATTCTTCATAATCTCACTCAGATTTTCTAATGTCTGTTCTTGTTAAAAATCCTTTTTCGAATTTTACATTGTTCCTTTTTCGCTTTCGATAATCACCTCCATCGTCTCGGTCAGGTTCGTTTTTGGTTCCCAGCCGATTGCCTTTTTGATTCGTTCCAGGCTCGGTACACGTCTCATCATGTCCTCCATAGGCATACCATAAGCATCTTCGTAAGGTACAAATTCTTTTTTACTTTTTCTTCCCGTCATTTGGATGATTTTATCAGCAAGTCCCTCGATAGATATCTCTTCAGTTGATCCGATGTTATATACTCCCCCCCCTGCCTGCTCGGAATCCATTAGTCCGATAACCGCATCCACAACGTCCCCAACATAGCAAAAGCACCTCATTTGTTGACCCGTGCCATATATCGAGACCGGCTCACCCTTCAATGCCCATTGGACGAATCGAGGCACCACCATCCCGTATTGCCCTGTCTGCCTCGGCCCGACCGTGTTAAAGAATCTGCCAATCACTACCCGAAGCCCGTACTGTTGATGAAAAGCCAGGGCCAGAAACTCATCTATCGCCTTACTGCATGCATACGACCATCGCGCTATTCCCGTATTGCCCAGCACAATATCGTCGTCTTCACGGAAAGGAACTGCCTCATTTTTGCCGTAGATTTCGCTGCTCGAAGCAATAAAGACACTTTTATTGAATTTATTGACGGCATCCAACACCACTTCCGTACCGCTGATATTGGTCTCTATCGTATGGACCGGGCGGTCAGCTATCAGTTTGACACCGACGGCCGCAGCCAGATGAAAGACCGCTTCACTTTGTTCTACAAGGCCGTCAATCAGCTCTGAATTGCGGATGTCGCCCTCAACAAAATCAAAATCACTCTTGTTTTGGAAATTTTCAATATTTTTGAGGCTGCCCGTACTGAGATTATCGACAACAACTACCTTATTACCGTCGTCGAGCAGCCGCTCCGCCAGATGCGAACCGATAAAACCCGCCCCGCCTGTAACCAATACTTTCATATAAAACCTTTGGGAAAAAATCTTCTAATGTGGAAAGAATAATAACTACTAATCAATTATCAATGCTTAATTTCTTATTTTCTCTTATGTAAAATCTGAACAATCCAAATACCACCGAGCAAAAACACGCCAGCAAAACAAACCAGATGCTCAAAAGCGGATAAAACAGCTTCTCTGTAGGTTGTCTGTTTTTGGCTTTAAAGGGAAAGAAATTTACACGATACGCATTTCGTACGGCCTCCTCGCTGCGATTATATTTCAACAGTAGAGGTTCTTCGTCCGTCACCTTCACGGAGCTAAAGTCGCGAGTACCTGCCGTGTGCCTGATAATATTTTCAAATCGCTTCCGCAAATGTGACTGAGACCAATCCCAGACATAATCATCAGGGATCAGGTGATGGTTGGGATTTTGAACAAACTCAAGATCAAAATTGTATACCACTGATGCCGCCTGTATTACACAACTCACGGCTATTATTGATATTATCACCGTTTTGGCGAAAGCCTTTAAGGGCCTGCCAAACAGTTCCACTACAGGCAAAAACAGGAGTGGCAGTACCGAAACCTGGTACCTAATTGACCAGGCATAATCACCCGCCCAGGGTGTAGACATACCGTAAAGTGTAAAGTTGGCAATAACAGCTACGCTTGCTGCCACAGCTATGACTTTGTGCTTGTGATAAAAACGATAGAAGCAAACCGGAAGCAACAAAAGAACCGGATTATATAAAAATATGCTCTTTCCTGGGCTGAAAAGCATCGAAGCAAACGTTGGGAGTAGCTCACTTTCAAACATTTTACGGCCGGAAAGACTGATAGCCATTGCCTGCGGATAACCGCTCTCCGAAACACTGCCAAACCGAGCATAATTATACCAGCCACAGGCAACTATAAATCCTCCTGTACCCAGAATCCCTGCGAGCAGCCACTTTCCAATTGTATTTGACAACTTCTCCTTACCTGAGCCAAAAACATCACTCAATGACGCAACCAGATATACAGGGAAAATCATAACCGCTGAAGCCAACCTGAATATCAGGCACATCCCAAGCGCAACACAAAAAAGCCACGCGTAGATAAAGCGCCGCTGCTGATAATACGTAACCATCAACAGTATCGCCAACACCAACAGAAGCGCCACATGCGTCTGTTCCTGCGTACTCACGGAATAATGAAAATTCATCGTGGCAAAGGCAAGAACCGCACAAGAAATAACTGCCGTCTGCTTTTTGTAGCCCAGTGAAAGCACCAGCCTGTAAAATACCCAAACAAGCAACGCGCCTATGGCGGGAAACAAGATTATACTTGCAAGAAATTGTGCTGCCAGATCTGCAGTCCTCGGATCTAACTTCACCATCTTTTCCAGGGCTAATCCCATTCCCGAAAAGGGAAGCATACATATTGTTTGACCAATCCCATAGACTGAATAACGCCTGCCGTCAATGCCTACGGCATAGTTGTGTGTTTGGCACGTCTCTTCAAGGGATATTCCTCTGCCGCGGATTATCTGTCTCGCGATTGACCAGCGAACTTCTGTATCGCCTGGTAGATTACCGGGGCTTGCCAGGCTGTATAAGAGAAATGACGCTGTGAATAACAATACCCCCCCTGATAGCTGATTTTTTGTTACCCGGCCTTTGTCAGTCATCCTTTACCTGTCGTCACTTTAACCGTAATACGAGCAGTATGTCTTATCGGTTTCCAGGACAGTAACGCAGTGTAGCGTCGCCTCTCCGAATTTACCCGCCAGTTTACCCCACGCAAAAACCGCGATATTTTCAACGGTGGGATTGGTCTTGCCAAACTCGGCAACGTCCACATTCAGGTTCTTGTGGTCCACCACTTGTACAAGCTCGTCATCCACTGTTCTTTCAAAATCACCTATGCGAAAACTGTCCTCACCTTCCTGTGCCTTTATCGTGATCTCGACAACGTAGTTATGCCCGTGCCCCGTAGGATTGGCACATTTGCCGAAAACCTCGAAATTATGTTCGTCGG
>JAOUFU010000269.1 GCA_029858035.1 Phycisphaerae bacterium | reverse complement strand
TTATACTTCGCTTCTATCGCCGAAGGAGACGCAGCTCGCCACCTACGCTGTAAAGGACTACATCGAAGAGAATATGTGCAAGGAGCTTAACCTGATTCGCGTTACCGTTCCCCTGATTGTAGACGTTGAGAGCGGGGTCAACGATATGCTCGACCGCGATGGGTCGCGGACGCCTATCCAGTTCCACATATCAAACGACCGAGACAAGAACCCAATCGATGCGCAGGTTGTTCAGGCGGCGACGAAGTGGAAACGAATGGCGCTGAAGCAGTTCGGGATGGGTATCGGCGAGGGGCTGCTTACTGACATGCGGGCGGTCCGAAAAGACTACTGGCTCGACCACGACCACAGCGCGTACGTGGACCAGTGGGACTGGGAGCTGGCGATCACCAAAGAGCAGCGAAACCTTAAACTCCTTAAAGAAGTTGTACAGAAACTGTGGAAGGTGCTCAAAGGAGCCGAAACCCACGTGCAGGAACTTTTTCCGCAGTTGAAAACCGATAAGTACCCGGACCTGCCCGATGAGCTGACTTTCATTCACGCCGAAGAGATACTCGAAAAATACCCGGATCTGCCGCGCAAGCAGCGCGAGACGGAAATCGTGAAGGAACTCGGCGCGATGTTTATCTACGGCATCGGGTGGGTTTTGGAGGACGGCTACCCGCACGAAATGCGTGCGGCTGACTACGATGACTGGGTAACCGAGACAACGTCGGAGGACGGCAGGCCGATGCACGGGCTGAACGGCGATATCCTTGTCTGGAATCCTATAACGAAACGGCGGCACGAGCTGACTTCGATGGGGATTCGCGTTACGGCGGAGACGCTCAAGATGCAATTGGAATTATCCGGCCAGCTTGATATGCTGAAGATGCCTTATCATCAGGCCATTGTTAACGATGAAATTCCGCTCAGTATCGGTGGCGGTATCGGCCAGTCACGGACGTTTATGCTGATTTTGAAAAAGGCCCATATCGGCGAGGTCAGCGCGACCGTCTGGCCGAAGATTCTAAAGGACATGTGCAAGAAGAAGAACATCTTCGTAATCGAATAAAAATGAATTCCGTGCCTGAGACGGAATCCATATTAAGCCCCGGCAAACCCGGGGCTTTTTTATGCACGGTGATAATCCCAAAGAACCTGATCGAAGCTCCACAGGTGACAGAATCCTTTAATTTAATTGTTTGCATCCCTCTGGGTGGTTGGTACAATGAGCAGGAATAATAATAAAGGTGCCAAACATAGGAGGGATACTCTATGATATGGCTTTACTCAATCGTCGGGGTTGTAGCTGTTTTGGCTGCACTGTTCATCTGGAATGGCGCACAAGAAAAGCGTAAAACCATGCGAGAATTGAGAAAGGTTACAATCCACGATATAGAACCACTCACCCGGGAGTGTATTATAACATTCCGGGAGAAATTGGGCCTGGAACTTGACCTGAACGACCTTAATGGAAGTACTGCAATTCTTGATGAGAATGTAAATAAACCAGTATTGAGAGAGGCCTTTGCGAAAAAGGACTTTGGCTGGTATTTTGCCAAACCTGTGGGTGCATTATTAGGTGAGTTGATTTCCCTGCATAGAAATGCGGGCTGGCAGGAAGAGGAAGATGGTTCTCTGTCGATTTGGATTCAGGATGGAGAAGAAGAGAAAACGATACAACCTTTTGAAATGGTTCTGGAACAGGCTTTTATAAAGAAAGGGACCGTTTTTACAAGTTTTTTCACTCATGTTTTCCCACTCAAAGAGACAGTCGAGTCCGTAGTCACCGACAAATACGTCCAGGGATGTTCTTTGGTTTCCGAATCTTTGCCGTTCTCTACTGATACTGGAGAGCGTCCCGATGCTGAAATATTGATTCTAAAGAGTCAGGTTGAAAGCGGCTCAAATTGGTTTTTGTGGATCGCTGGTTTGTCGCTTGTTAATTCCCTGCTGGTCCTCGCAAATATAGAATGGGGCTTTTTTTTTGGATTAGGAATCACCCAGCTCATCGATGCAATAGCACTCGAGGTGGGAGGTGATTCCAACAATACAGCGAAGATAGTCGCTTTCGCTTTTGACGTTATTGCGGCCTCTGTTTTTGCCTTATTTGGTTTACTGTCGAAGAAGGGGCGTTGCTGGGCTTTTGTTGTCGGCATGGTCTTGTATGTACTCGACGCGATGCTGTTTTTGCTCGTTAAAGACTTTTTCGGTCTTGCATTCCATGGATTTGCTTTATACTGCATCATTAACGGCTATAAAGCAAGCAGAGCGTTAAGGGACAAGACAGAAGGTCGTTCTTGGGTTCCGAGTACATCGCTACAACCTATTGCCGTTTCGCCGGATGCAAACCTGCCTCAAGATGGCGTCAGGAAAGAGGTTGTATGGCCTATTGTTATAACAATAATTTCTTTGATATATGCCATTCTTTACACGCTTGCTAATATCCGGGGTCTTACCACTCCGTGGAGGCTTGCTATCTGCCTGTCTTTATTCGGCGGCGTTTTGGGAGTTGCCCTTAAAAAGAAGATTGGTGTTGTTCTGCTTCTGGCGGGTTCATCTGTTCTCATACTTCGCGTGGCTTATGGTATAGTATCGACGATAATGACTGTGGATGAGTCGCTTTCTATTCCCGGAATTGTCGTACTGGTAGTGATAGGATGCGTATTTATTGGCTGGCCGGTTTTTTTGATTATTTGGTTTTTGAGACGACCGATACGAACTCATGTGAAAAACGAATGGACATGACAGATTAGAACAAGGCGCATGTTTGTACTTGTCGTGGCTGGTCAAAGATTTTAAAGGACATGTGCAAGAAGAAAAACATCTTCGTAATAGAATAAATTGGAATTCCCTGCCTGAGACGGAATTCATATTAAGCCCCCTGCTCACCGGGGGCTTTTCTTTTGCAGTTGATTTATCCCAACCGCCGATTAAATTTGTGTATAGAAAAAGCTGGCAGAACATAAGTTTTCGTATTATCATTAAAGGCACGACCAGCGAGCGAATTCGACTTTGAACTGGTAAGCGGCTAAATTGATTTGGAATGTTGTGATGGGACACGGTAGTAATTCGCAGCATAAGAACAGGAGAAATGAGATATGAGCGATTATGAAGAAACGGCGCAAAGTTCAAGTTTCAAGGACAGGAAGACGGGGCTTGTGGTATTCGGAATCCTCCAGATTATATTCGGCGGATTTTGTGCGCTCACTATACCCTTCATGATAATAGGTATGATTGCATCGGCCTTTATTGAAAACAGTACCACCGCAGCAACTATGAGGCCTACGATGATGATTCCCGCCATTCTGCTCTATGTGGCAGCGGCTGTCTGGTTCATCTGGATGGGTATCGGTTCGATTAAAACGCGGCGGGGGGCACGAGCACTTATACTGATTACTTCATGTATCTGGCTTGTGGGCGGGATAGTAGGACTTATTTATATGCTGCTGTTTATGCCTGATATGTTTGCGAAGATGAGAGAGAACAAACAGATACCGGCCGGAGCGGCCCAAATTGTGAAGTACGTCACGACGGTATTTATGACGGTCTTTTACGTAATCATACCGGCAGCTCTTGTTCTGTTCTATGGAAGTAAGAATGTCAAGGCGACGTGCGAGTTCAGGGACCCCCAACTTCGCTGGACCGATAAATGCCCTTTGCCTGTTCTGGCTTTGAGTTTGATATTTGGATTCTGGGCGGTGTCGATTCCCTTTATGGGATTTTACGGATGGGTCATTCCATTCTTTGGGTCCATCCTAAGCGGGATGCGAGGTGCGGCAGCGGGGCTCGTTGTCATGTTGCTGTCCGGTTACATAGCGTGGGGTACGTACAGATTGAATATTAAGGCGTGGTGGGGCGCCGTTTTATTGATTGTTGGCTGGGCAGTATCGGCGGGTGTTACATTCTCGCGTGTGAGTATGCTGGATTATTATGAAAAGATGAATTTCTCCGAGCAGCAGCTTGATGTAATGAAGCAATATAGTATACCGCAGGGTTATTCGATGGCCTTGCTTTGCGGGCTCTGGCTTGTTGGATTTCTGGGATATTTGCTGTACACGAGAAGATACTTTGTGTGTTCTGCTGAACAAGAAGACTTTTCACAACAGAGAATACCTTAGTCAACACATCACTGAAGCTAAGCGTCACACCTAATTAGTCGTTAGTATTTAGGATTTGTTTTCAATAAATGTGGCTGTTTTGAATTGCCTTTTATCCTCTCCGGTCATTATTCTTTTATTCCGTGCTTTTCAATTATTGCGCGGAGGGCCTGGATTTCTTTTTCCTGTTCCTGCTCGGCCTTTTCGAGTGCTTTTTCGGCCTCTATGCGTGCGGTGACGTCGCGAATGCTCTGGCGGTGGCCGAGTGAATTTCCTTTGTCGTCGTATATGGGCTGCCATGACATTGCGACCCAGATAATCTTGCCATTCTTTCGCTCCATTCTGAACTGGACATCGTTGCCTGTAGTGCCTTTCATGGCCGCTCGAAAAGCCCTTCCCATCCGGTCACGGTCTTCAGTGTAAACGATCGGGATGGGGTAATCCTGCATAGCCATAATCTCTTTTATTGTGTAACCGGAGACACGCTCGGCGGCCGGATTTGTCCACAAAACTCTGCCGGCCGGTCCGACCCAGACCTCCCAGTCATAAGTGTAGTCGGCGATGGCGCGGAAGCATTCACTGGTCATACGAGTCACTAATTCGGTGCGTTTGCGCGCGGAGACATCGTCGTATATCGCCACAATATGTCCCGAGGGCAATCTATACACGCAGTTTTCGCGCCAGCCCGCGATTCTTTCATCCTTGTAAACGGAAACGGGGTGGTGTTCGGGGGTGCCGGTTTTGTAAACCCTTTGGAAGACATCGAAAAGACCGAATTCCTTGACTCCGGGAAAGACCTCAGCGACACTTTTACCTATTAACCTTCCTTTTTTGATTTGTTCTATCTCCTCGGCCGCAGGATTGAAATCCACAAAGACAAATTCTTCGCCGTCGTTTCTGGCCTCGTATATCGCCACCCCGCTGCTGACATTGTCGAAAAGGGCCTGGTATTTCGCCTGATATTCTTTGAGCTGGTCTTCGAGATGTTCCCGGTCGCCGGCGGGGTTTTTGTTTTTTGTGTTATTCGTTTCCATATTAGGTCTGGGCCTGCAATCTCTGAGTCCACATACGTAACTAAACTACCAATTGGATTTCGCCCTGTTTTTTCAAATGAAGCCGCAGCTTAAGGTGACCTTTATTTTACAATTATGACGGTCGAGCAGGCAAATTAAAAAACCAATCCGTCAAAATAAAACTCTTGCATCCGCTTACGGGCGTTAGGAACTGTGGTCATGAGTCTCGTGTTAATCAGGGATTCTGGCGTAAAATCGTGGAAATTTGCTGTACAGAAAAAGATTTGCCCTCGAATTGGATTTATATTAGAATATGGCTGTTGTCCGGGGCGTGGCGCAGTTTGGTAGCGCGCTTGACTGGGGGTCAAGAGGTCGCTGGTTCAAGTCCAGTCGCCCCGATTGCTGCAAATCAACGGTCTACAAAGTTGCGATGCAGCTTCTTTTTTGTGTGGACAAAATAAGATTTGATCCGAGCTGTGCAGGCTTTTTGAAGAGAATCAAGGTGAAATGACGGAAGATGAATGGGACATAAAGTTGTGGCCGGCGAGTTTTTCACAGTGGTCGCCCAGGAAGGATCCTTCGAGGCAAATAGCTGTGCTGATGAGCGGCGGGGTCGACAGCAGCGTCACGGCGCACCTGCTCAGGCAAGACGGCTGGGAGGTATTGGGTATTACGATGAAAATACCCATATCATGCGACACAGGCGGCCGACGCTGCTGTGGGGCGGATGCTGCAATTGTCTGCAAAGAATTGGATATACCTCATTATTTTGTTGATGTTACCAGGGCTTTCGAAGAGCTTATAATCAAACGGTTCCGTCAATCCTATGCCAAAGGACAAACTCCCAATCCTTGTGTTGACTGTAACAGCCTGCTGAAATTTTCTCTTGTTTGGGATTTTTTAGAAGAAACGCTCGGTATCAAATATCTTGCAACGGGCCATTACGCGCGTGTTATCAAGATTGGCAACGAGGTGCGGCTTGGCCGGGCAAAGGACAAGACCAAGGACCAGAGTTATTTCCTGTATGGTATCGGGCGCCAGAAGCTTCCGTACTTTGTCCTTCCATTGGGCGAGTTGACAAAAGAACGCGTGCGAGCAATCGCTGCTAAACAGTATCTAAGGGTCGCAGATAAGGATGAAAGCATGGAATTGTGTTTTGCCGGTGAAGGTGATTATCGAACAGCCCTCATCGGTGCGGAAGCCAACCAGTCCGGTGATATTACAGATATGAAGGGTAATAAG